>DATBVH010000156.1:0-13014 GCA_036515395.1 Candidatus Angelobacter sp. | reverse complement strand
TGAACTGGTCCGCCAGCGTTTTGTTGACGATCACGCGCTGCGGGCCGGTGGCGTTGTCGGCATCGGTAAACCAGCTTCCCTGCACCAGTTCCGCGCCCAGCGTTTGGAAATATGTCCGATTTACGGTGCGGCTGTTGGCCTCACGGCCTTGCGGCGTTGCGGAAGGCACGCCCACAACGCGAAGGTTGCTGGTGTTGCCTCCGTTCGATACCGGCAACACGCTGCTGGTGCCCACGGACTTAACTCCGGGCAGCGCGCGAATTTTATCCAGCAAGGTTTGCATGGCCTGCAACTGCTCAGGATCTTTAGGAAAACGCGATTGCGAAAGTCCAACGCCCATGCCGAGCAGATTGTGTTGATTGAACCCAGGGCTGACGTTGAGCAGCCGATAAAGACTTTTGACGAGGAGGCCCGAGCCGGCAAGCAGCACCATGGCCAGCGCAACTTCACCCACGACGAGCGCCGAAGCAAACCGTCGCCATGAAGTTGACTGCGAACTGCGGGAGCCATCCTTTAACGCGCCTTGCACGTCGGTTTTTGCCGCCTGCAATGCCGGCGCCAGCGCAAACACAACGCCGGTGATGATGGCCAGAGCGCAGGCAAAAAGCAGCACGCGCGCGTCAATGCTCATGTGCTTGAGGTAAGGCATGTTGTCCAGCAAGGCAGACGGAATCATGGCGACAAAACCTTTGATGGTCCAATACGCAACAGCTATTCCGGCGATGGCGCCGGTGAAAGAGAGGATGAGACCTTCCGTCAGCATCAGGCCGATCAGTCGAGCGCGGCTTGCGCCCAGCGCGGTGCGAATGGCCATTTCATTTCTGCGAGCCATGGCGCGCGCCAGCAGCAAGTTCGCAACGTTGGCGCACGCAATCAGCAACAAGAGCACCACCGCGCCAAGCAATACCAGCAGAATCGGACGGATCTGGCCGACGATGACTTCATTCAGCGGCACAAGCGTTGTCCTGAGTTTGTCATTGGATTGCGGATATTGCTTTTCCAGACCTTCAGCAATGAGGTTCATGGCAGAAGCTGCGCTTTCACGCGAGATACCCGGCTTGAGTCGGCCCACCACGTCCAGCCAGTGCAGGTTTCTGCGCTGCAGCAGCGGGCCGCTGGCATGAAGCGTAAGCCAGAGATCGGGATCGCCGACAGGAGCAAAATGAAAATCAGCCGGAAGCACGCCAACGATGGTTGTGGGCTGGTCGTCAATGTTGAGCGTCTGCCCGATCACATCTTTGCCGCCAAAATGGCGTTGCCACCAGCCATAGCTGAGTATCGCCAGGCGCGGCGCAGAGGCCAGATCTTCACCGGCGCGGAAGTCGCGACCTGCCAGCGGATGCACACCGATGGTCTGGAAAAAATTGTCTGTCGCCACCGCCGAAGGCAGCAATTCCGGAGCGCCCGCGCCGCGCAGCAAGACCTGGTTTTGTCCGTAGCCAGCCAGTCCGTCAAAAACCTGCTGCTGTGCGCGCCAGTCAAGATAGTCAGGATAGGAAGCTTCAAACTGCGTGAAGACCTCCATGTTGCGCGTGTCATAAACTTCCATCAGCCGCGACGCATCGCGATACGGCAGCGGACGCAGCAATGCCGCATCGACAAAAGTAAAGATTGCGACGTTAGCGGCAATGCCCAGCACCAAAGTGATAAGAGCGATGGAGGTAAATCGCGGCGACTTAAGCAACGCGCGAAGTTCATAACGCAGGTCCTGCAGGATGGTTTCCATCATGATTCAAGCTCCTGTGAACGGCGGAAAGTTAAAGACACGCGGCCATGGGAGATTACTGGCTGTCGCGGAAAAGGTTCCCAGCTTTTGTTTGGCGCGAACATCCCTGGATATTTAGACGCCTGTGCGCCCGATACGTTTGACCAGCACAGACGAGAATCAACGCCTGAATCTTTAGCTCCGCCGGTGAATCCATTCCTTAGCTGGATACACAGGAGCTTACATGCCGCTGGTTAGAATTTCTTTGATTGCGGGCAAGCCTGAGTCGCACAAACGTAAAGTCTCTGACGCTGTTCATCGCGCGCTGGTTGAGACGATTGCCATCCCCGCCCAGGACCGCTTCCACATTATTACTGAACACGGCCCTGCGGATTTTATTTATGATCCGGAATATCTGAAGATCCATCGCACAAATGATTTGATCATCATTCAGATCACGCTGAGCGCTGGCCGCACGCTGGAAGTCAGAAAAGCGCTTTACCGGCGGATCGCCGAGCTGCTCAATCAGGAAGCAGGCCTGCGCAAAGAAGACGTGTTCGTCAATCTGGTGGAAGTAGCGAAGGAGAATTGGTCGTTTGGCAACGGCGAAGCGCAGTACGCCACGTGAGGAGCTTGTTCTCCACGCCGTCCACGCTGAAAATTATTTTGTTAATGCGCGCGCGCGTATCAACTCTGCCAGCTTGGCAAAATCATCCGCAAACACGCGATCATGCTCGATCTTTGGACTCACGCTGCGAATGGCTGCGTGAGCTTGCTGCAAAGGCTGGCTGCTCTTGAGTGGCGCAAGAAAATCCAGCGCCTGCGCCGCCGCACAAGCTTCAATCGCAAGCACGTTTGTTGTGTTTGCGATCACGCGTTTCAACTTGATCGCCGCAGTCATCCCCATGGAGACATAATCTTCTTTGTTGCCTGAAGTCGTTATCGAATCCACCGAAGCAGGATGCGCCAGCCCTTTATTTTCGCTGGCCAGCGCCGCCGCCGTGACCTGCGGCATCATAAAGCCGGAGTTGATGCCCGCATCGGGCGCAAGAAATGGCGGCAAGCCTTCATTCAGCGCCGGGTTTACCAGCCGCTCAATGCGTCGCTCAGAAATTCCCGCCAGCGCGCTCAGCGCAATGGCCATGTAATCCAGGGCAAAGGCCAGAGGCTCGCCATGAAAATTTCCGCCGGAAATTATGTCGCCTTCGCTGTGGCCCTTTACAAACACCAGCGGATTATCGACCGCCGAGTTCATCTCAACTTCAAACGTTCGCCGGCAAAATGCCAGCGTGTCGCGCACCGCGCCGTGGACTTGCGGAATGCAACGCAATGAATACGCATCCTGCACGCGCCCGCAATCTTTGTGCGACTCGCGAATCTCGCTACCTGCAAGCAGTCTTCGCAGATTGGCCGCAACCTGCGTCTGTCCTGCATGCGGACGCGCATCGTGAATGCGCGCATCAAAAGCTACATCGGTCCCATGCAGCGCATCCAGTGACATTGCGCCAAGCACATCCGCGGTTTCAGCCAGAGTTTCCGCGGCGAGCAGTGAAAGCGTTCCCACCGCCAGCATGGCCTGCGTCCCATTAATCAGGGAGATCGCTTCCTTGGCCTCGGGAACCAGCGGCTCGATCCCTGCGCGCTGCAACGCATCAGCACTTTTCACACGCGCATTCTGCCCCGCATTTTCTGCCCATACCTGACCTTCACCGATCATCGCCAGCGCCAGATGCGCTAGCGGAGCCAGATCGCCGCTCGCTCCAACGCTTCCCTGTGACGGCACCACCGGATGCACATCTTTATTCAGCATGGCGCAAATCAGGTCGATCACTTCAGGGCGCACGCCGGAAAATCCTTTGGCCAGCGAGTTAGCCCGTAACAGCATCATCGCGCGCGTCTCTTCCTGGCTGAGCGGTTCACCCACTCCCACACAGTGTGAGCGGATCAAATTCACCTGGAGCTGCCGATTCTGCGCCGGCTCAATGTGCACATCACTCAGCTTGCCCACGCCCGTGTTGATGGCGTAGGCCACGCGATTTTCGCGGAGCAGTTTCTCCACTACCTCACGCGCGGCGACAACTTTCTTGCGCGCGCCTTCCGCCAGTTCCACTGGCCGCAGCTCATAGACCACTTCACGCAGGTCGTCGAGTGAAAGATCGTTTCCGTTAATTTGAAGAGCACTCATGAATTTCGCTTAAGCCTGTTGAAGGCCTGCATATACTTTTCCGGCAGCGCCGTGCGTTCCAGCTTTTTATTAACGATGATGTGCATGGTTTCGCCCGTGGCCAGCAGCGTGCGATCGGCCGCACGTAAGATCTCATAACTGAAGTGCAGCAGCGATGAGCGCACGTTCTTGATCTGCGTCCTCACCACTATCTCATCATCATACTGCGCCGGCGATTTGTAACGGACGCGCAGATCGACCACGGGAATATGGCAATTGTCTTCCGTCTCCATCGCGCTGTACTGGAAACCGAGCTGCCGCAGCAGCTCCACGCGCCCAACCTCAAACCATATTACGAAATTGGAGTGGTAGACCACGCCCATCTTGTCGGTCTCGGCGTAGCGCACGCGCAATTTGGTTTCGCCGACGATCATTTTCCTGTCCACGTCGGTTTCCGCTTCTCCAGAAATGCTGTAACGCCTTCTTTGAAATCGGTAGTCTGCCGGATCGCAGCGTTGCTATGTATCGCCTGCTTTACCTGACGGTCCAGTTGCTCGCGAGTATAGCTGGAAAGCAGCTTCTTGGTTGCCTGCAATGATGCAGGACTGTTCTCCAGTAACTGCGCGGCAAGCTCCTGCGCACGCGCCATCAACTTTTCTGGCGCGATGATCTCATTCACCAAGCCGAGCTTCAGTGCTTCCTCGGCGCCAAAAATGCGCCCGGTCAGCAGCAGGTCACGTGCGCGTTTCTCGCCGATGTTGGCGATGAGAAAGCTCGATACAATTGCCGGAACAAATCCAATGCGCACTTCTGTATATCCAAACTTCGCTTCAGGGACAGCCAATGTGAAATCGCACAACGTCGCCATACCTGTTCCGCCGGCAATGGCCGGCCCGTTCACCGCAGCGATAGTCGGCTTGGGAAAGTCATAGAGCGCACGAAACAGAGACGACATGGTTTCAGAATCCTGGACGTTCTGCTCGTGCGTTCGCCCGGTCAGCTGCTTCAGGTTGTCCAGATCCATGCCGGAGCAAAAAGCTTTGCCCGCGCCGGTCAGGATGATCACTTGCGCCGATGAATTCAACGCCTCGTCCAACGCCAAATTCACGTCCTGCAGCAACTCATAGGTAATCGCATTGCGCTTGTCCGGACGATTGAGCGTGATTGTGGCGATGCGATTGGATTCGGAGTAAAGAACGGTTTTGTAATCGTGAGTCATTGGATTGGTGTGAACTTTTTGGCAATGTCCGCCGACATAGCTAGCACTGAATCCAGCGGCTTCTTCAGTGGCACATCGGCGCCGTGCGCCGCCAGTGCCTGCGCTGCAATTTCTGTGGGAATATTGCCGATCATTTCATCCTGAGCAAAAGGACATCCGCCCAGCCCCCCAATAGCTGAATCGAATCGCCGGCAACCGGCTTCATAGGCGGCGATAATCTTCTCTGCCGCGCCGGATTTTGTGCTGTGCAGGTGTGCACCGATTTCAAGATAATTGTAAGCTGACGTCACAGCTGCAATCAGTTCTTTTACCTGCGCCGGCGTTGAGAGTCCCACTGTATCAGCCAGCGATATCTGCGTGATGTTCATGTCCGCCAGAATGCCCACTGCTTCAATCACTTCTTCGGCGTTCCAAAGATCGCCATACGGATTGCCAAACGCCATTGAGATATACGCGACCACATTCAATCCCGCGGCGTCGGCTTTTAACTTGATTTGCTCCAGTTCATCGGCGGCCGCTTCCAGTGTCTGGTGCTGGTTGCGCTCCAGGAACGTCGGAGAGATGGAATATGGAAATCCCAGCGTCTGTACGGCCTCCGTCGCAATCGCCCGCTCTGCCCCTTTCTGGTTCACCACAATGCCGATGATCTCAACGTCATCCGGCGGATCAAGCTCTTTCAGTACCGCTTCAGAATCCGCCATCTGCGGAATTGCCTTGGGCGATACAAACGACACCGCATCAATATGCTTGAATCCGGCCCCAATCAGCGCGCGCAGGTACTGGACCTTGACGGCCATGGGAATCTGACCCTTCAGGCCTTGCCATGCATCGCGGGGGCATTCGATGATCTTGATCTCATTCGCCATAGAACCTACCACGGAGACACAGAGACACGGAGAAAAACCAAGTCATAGAACTTTTCTCACAATTCCACTTCTTAAGATAGGGACATTAAAATTTATAAGCAGGCCAACGGGCTTCTGCAACATACGCATGTAGGTGAGTAATTGGGCTTCAAAAATTGGATGAATCCGATCAACGCTTTTTAGCTCAAGAATGACAGTATTCTCAACGAGCAGATCAAGGCGATATCCACAATCCAATATCACACCCTTATAAGTGACGGAAACGACGATCTGACATTCGAAGCTCAGGTTCCGAAGCTTTAATTCGTGGCAAAGGCATTCTTCGTAAACTCCTTCGAGCAATCCCGGGCCGACAGCTTTGTGCACCTCTATAGCCGCACCGATAATCTCTTTGGTGAGATCTTCGTAACGAAGTTTTTGTACCGCACCAGCGGCTCCTTGCGAACTCATTGTCCCTCCCACATGGTTTTTACCTCCGCCTCCGCTTTTCTCCGTGTCCTCCGGCCTCGTGGTAGGTTTTGTTCTGTAGAACTCTTTCAGGAAGTTTTTTACCTCGCCAGTTGCTCCCGATAATATCCATACTGTCTCCTACACGATTGCTTTATTCAGCCTAGCTTTTCTCCGTGTCTCCGTGCCTCAGTGGTAGGTTTATGTTTGTAACACTCCCACCTTAAACTCCTTCACTTCCGGATTCAGACTGGCCGCTTCCAGCGCCGTGATCAGTGTCTGCCTGGTCTCCATGGGATCAATAATCTTATCGATCCACAACCTTGCAGCCCCGTAGCGCGGATCGGTCTGGTGGTCATAGGTGGCTTTTGTCGTGTCGAACAACTCTTTGCGTTCGACGTCACTCAGTTTTTTGCCGCCGCGCTCCAGCTGCTTGATCTTTATTTCAACCAAAGTTCCCGCGGCCGCTGCGCCGCTCATGACGGCGTAACGCGCTGAAGGCCACGCAAAGACAAATCGCGGATCGTAGGCTTTGCCGCACATGGCGTAATGCCCCGCGCCAAAAGACCCGCCGATAATGACAGTGATCTTCGGCACCACGGAGTTGGCTACGGCATTCACCATTTTTGCTCCGGCTTTGATGATGCCGCTCCACTCGGCGTCGCGTCCCACCATGAAACCGTTCACGTCATGCAGAAAGATCAGCGGCACCAGGTTCTGGTTGCAATCCATAATGAAGCGCGCGGCTTTCTCGGCGCTTTCGGTATAGATCACGCGGCCAAATTCCATGTGCTTTTCGCCAGAGCTCGCATCAGTCTGCTGCGCCGACGATGCCTGGTTGGCAACGATCCCCACGGCAAAGCCGCCGATGCGCGCCAATCCGCAGATCACTGTCTTGCCATACTCGGCTTTGTATTCGTCGAATTTTGCGCCATCCACAATGCGCGCGATGATTTCTTTCATGTCATAAGGACGCATGCCATCGGCTTCAAAGATGCCGTAGATCTCTTCCGCCGCGTAGGCCGGTGGCTCAGCCTTTATGCGGTTGAACGGCGCTGTGGGCTTGTGGCCGAGCTTGCTCACAATGGAGCGTATGCGCTCAAGGCAAATATGGTCGTTGGGTTCGCGATAATCCACAGTCCCGGCGATCTGCGCATGCATCTGCGCGCCGCCCAGCTCTTCCGCCGAATATTTCGCTCCGATAGCGGCCTGCACCAGCGCAGGTCCAGCCAGAAAAAGCCCGCTGCCTTCGGTCATTAATATGGTGTCGCACATTACCGGCAGGTACGCGCCGCCGGCCACGCACATGCCCATAATGGCCGTAATCTGCGGAATTCCCATGGCGGACATCACGGCGTTGTTACGGAATACGCGGCCAAAGTCGTCAGTGTCCGGAAAGACATCTTCCTGCAGCGGCAGAAACACACCGGCGGAATCCACCAGATAAATCGTGGGGATATGATTTTCAATCGCGATGTTCTGCGCGCGAATCACCTTCTTGGCCGTGATGGGAAAAAACGCGCCTGCTTTGACGGTGGCATCATTCACGATCAACATGAATAGTCGTCCATGGACCCGTCCCAGGCCGGTGACCACGCCGGCTGAAGGAGCGCCGCCCCACTCTTCATACATTTCATACGCGGCATAGAGCCCGAGCTCAAAAAACTCAGTGTCTCGGTCGATCAGCAGGTTGATGCGCTCACGCGCGGTCAGCCGCTTTTTGGCGTGTTGCGATTCAATAGCCTTTTCGCCGCCGCCAAGCCGGATTTTTTCTTCCTCATTGCGCACGGCGGCCACCAACTCCGCCATGGCGCGCATGTTCTTTTCGAAGCGGGTGGAGGTGGCGTCGATTTTAGTGGGAAGCTTGGGTATCTGATCGGCCATAGAAGTTGGGCAAACTATTTAGAGTAAATGAGGAAGAGAAAGGCGCGCAAACGCAGAAACAAACCTTAACAAACCTTACCGCTGATGACACTGATGAAACGGATTTTCACTGATCAGAAAAATGATTTGGTAAGAACAACAGGGAGTATTTAGCCGCTGCCAATTGAGAACGTAGCATTCCACCTCCCCATCGTTTAACTTTTGTGTGTAGCCTTTCTTTCCGCATCGACGCAATAATTATCGGAAGAACCGAGTGTAGAAAAAGATCGCCGTAATGGCGAAATTAATCATGCTAATGCCAAGGCGAATTTGCGATCCACTGAGCCGCAAAGTAACGTAAGCTCCGGCGTATCCTCCCACTGCCGCAGCCATGAGCATGACTAGCGTTTCGCGCCAGGCCACCGATCCTGCAAATGCAAAGCACAAGACGGCAATTGTGTTCGCTGCGGCCACAAGTACCACCTTGACAGCATTCATCGTTTTAACATCCTGAAGACCAAGTAGGCTCCAGACGGCCATCATCATGATCCCCACCGCGCCTCCAAAGTAGCCGCCATACATTCCCAGCAGAAATTGGGCTACTAACAGAAAAGCCGGGTTGGGTCGCCAATACCTATGCAGCCGTTTGCCAATCCATGGACCAAGGGCAAACGCAAATGAACCCAGCAACAGGAGCCAGGGGATAATTTTGTCAAAGGCGGAACTCGGCGTCAGCAGCAGCAAAATTGCGCCGCCAAGTCCACCGGCTAGAGTCGCCAGGAACATGACTTTCATTGAGACGTTAAGGATTGGCTGAAAACTCTTACGATATGCCCAGCCGCTCGTGAGGCTGCCCGGATACAAAGCAATCGTGCTCGACATGTTGGCCGAGACTGATGGAATTCCAACGTAAATCAGCGCCGGAATGGATACAAATGAGCCTCCGCCTGCGGCAGCGTTCATTGCCCCGGCTATTAAGCCCGCAAGAAAGATAATAAGAATTACGTGCATCAGGAATGGTTATTTTAGCTACGAATTCGTTGGAACGCGCATCCCCTTCCTGAAGCACCCACAAGATTCATCCTGCACAAAACCGAAAGGGTTTCAAGATAGTGGACGCAGCACGCTGCATCTTTACCGCAAGGGATCATGAACCCCTCCCAGAAAACAAACTGCGTGCGCGACCGGATCATCTGCAATCGCGTCCACTAACCCGATCCTCAACGCTTCATCCGCTTTCACCATCTCCGCCAGCAGGAACATCTGCATCGCGCGCGCTCTTCCAATAAGCTGAGGCAAACGTTGCGTGCCGCCCCATCCGGTCATCACGCCCAGGCTTGCACCGCGATGTCCAAACACCGCATTTGGCGCGGCGATGCGATAGTCGCAGGCCAGAGCCAGGTCCATGCCACCGCCCATGCAGTAACCGCGAATGGCAGCAATTACCGGAACAGGAAAGCGGTCGATAGCCAGCATGAGCGCCTGACCGGCACGGGAAAACTCCAAGGCTTGCGCCGCCGTGAGTTGGGAAATCTCATTCAGGTCAGCGCCAGCAGAAAAGAATCTGTCATTGCCGGTGATAATCAGCGCTTTCACATTACCGCGCTGAGCTTCGTTGTCCAGTCGTTCAATCGCCGCGAGCACAGCCCGTACTCGCGCCATCGCAAGGATATTGGTTCCCTCGCTCGAACTCAGTTCGAGGACAGCGCAATTCTGCTCCCACCACAGGGCGTAATGCTCAGTTTTAATGTTAATTTCGCTTGCCATGATGGGCTGTGTTAGAGGCGTACTTTGCTTGGCAAAATGATCCGGGTCTCTCCGTGCCTCCGTGTCTCGGGTGGTAGGTGTTCTTCAGTAAAAATCGCTGCAACTCAGAAAGAAGCCGCAGGTCTTGCACACCATTTTGCACCGTGAGTCGCGCATTTGTGTACCGCAATTGGGGCAATAGCCGGAGAGATCGGCCTTTGGCGCAGGCTGCGCCTGTTCGTCGTAAGCTTTCGGTGCTAGTTTCTCATTGGCCATGGGATGCAGTTTGCAGTGTAACCCTAATTATCCCGCCATGCATCCCGAAAACGACCTTGCAACGGTGCTGCTTAGGTAAACATCTCACCTCAAACGGCGGGCATGCTATCGATCTCTTGGCGACATGCCCTCGGTAAGGCCGCAAGCCCGTGACACCGAGCGGCTTACATCGGGAGCAGAAGAATAGTGGCATTGGCCATATGATCAGGCGGTTTGGAGCGAAGCGACAAGGATGAAGATTACTGTTTTTGGCCTGACACTTTCCTCCTCGTGGGGCAACGGGCACGCCACGCCCTATCGCGCAATTATCCGTGCGCTGGCTCGCTTGGGTCATCAAGTGCATTTCTTTGAGAAGGATGTCCCTTATTACAGTTCACGACGCGATTTTGATTCTTGCGATTACTGCGAGTTAACTTTGTACTCAGATTGGGCGAATGTCCGCAGCCGCGCTCTCTCAGCCGCTGCCGACTCTGACGTGGTGATCACCGCCAGCTTTCTGCCGGAAGGTCGGCTCATCAACGACGAAATTTTGGATTTAGACCGTCCTCTGCGCGTTTTTTACGATCTAGATACGCCGGTGACACTGAATGGTCTGGGCCATGGCACCGTCGAGTACCTTGACGCCGGCCAGATTCCCGAATTTGACCTGGTGCTTTCTTTTACCGGCGGAAAAGCGCTTGCAGCGCTGGAACATGAATATCGCGCCCGGATGGTGAGACCTCTTTATGGCTGTGTCGATCCGGACGATTACTCCCGCGTCGCACCGACAGAGAAATTTCGCTGCGACCTGAGTTACATGGGAACATATTCGTCCGACCGCCAGGCCAAAGTCGACGAATTGCTGCTGGAGCCTTCGCGCCGTCACCCGGAGAAGCTGTTTTTACTTGCTGGGTCGCTCTATCCCTGGAACTGGGAATGGCCAGAAAACGTCCGCCGGATGGAGCACGTAGCCCCGGCAGACCACTCAAGCTTTTATTCATCTTCACGCCTCACGCTGAACATCACCCGCGGCGAGATGGCGGCCAACGGCTGGTGCCCCTCCGGTCGTTTCTTTGAAGCCGCCGCCTGCGGCACGCCCCTGATTACCGATAGGTGGGAAGGGCTGGACTCATTCTTCGATCCGCAAAGCCAGCTTCGTGTTGTGACCAGCGCGGAAGACGTGGAAGCTGCTCTCAGCTCCCCGGATGATGAGCTGCAGGCCATGGCGGCCCGGGCACGCCAGCGCACGCTGGATGAGCATACTGGGGATGTCCGCGCGCGCCAGCTTCTGCAATATATCGATGAAGCGCGCTCCGGCGCGAACGCATCCATGAAGAAAGAGGTAGCTCAATGATCGGAATCATACCTGCCGCCGGCGCGGGAGAACGCATTCAGCCACTAGGTTGTTCCAAGGAACTGCTGCCGGTGGGCTCGCGCATTGTGAGTGGCGTGGAACGGCCAAAAGCCGTCTCAGAATATCTGGTGGAGCGGATGATTGCCGCCGGGGCCACCCAGATTTGTATGGTCATCTCGGCGGAAAAAACAGATATCGTGAAGTACTACGCTGAGCGCGACTATGCGGCAGAGATTTTCTACGTAGTCCAGCAGCAGCCGCGAGGATTATGTGACGCTCTCTTTCGTGCCGAACCATTTGCCCGCCAGCATGACCAGGTCCTGATCGGCCTGCCGGATACAATCTGGTTTCCTGAAAACGCTTATGCGCCGGCCCTGGCGCCAAGCGGAGCGGAATGCAATCTTGTGCTCTTCCCGGTGGCTAACCCGTCAGTCTTTGACGCAGTGATCTGTGACGATCTGGGTTATGTCCAGGAAGTGCAGGTAAAGAGGCCCGATGCGCGTTCCCATTGGATTTGGGGCGCTGTCACCGCACGCGGAGAGGCGTTCCACCGCCTGAGACTGCTGTGGGAATCCCGCCACCAAGCCGATAATTATCTGGGAGAGCTGCTGAACGCCTTTATTGCCGCCGGTAATCCGGTGCGGGGCAAGTTTGCGGGTGAGAGCTATATGGATGTGGGGACACTGGAGGGCTATCGCAACGCCCAGGATTTCCTGCGGGCAAACGCTCCCGCGCGGCGTGCCGCGTAAGATCAAAGAGAATCGAGGGGAAACTAGGCGCTGGCCTTCAGAATGTCGCGAATGTCGCGGTTAATCTTGGCGCAGTCCCGGCTGGCCCTATCGATCAAATCTGCCCATTTCTTGGCATTTTCATCCAGGCTGGACTGGGCCAGCAGGTAAGAAGCCTGCATGATGGTCTCAACGGAGTTGCTGAGATCGTGCGCCAGCGATCTTAACTTGGTGTTGATTTCTGCGGGAATTTTAGCCGCAGACTCGGTCTTGGGTTGAGCGCTCATAATCCCTTTCTCTTCGGGGTGCATTCGACACAAATCCATTCCATCGTGTGTATCAGCTCTCATTAGACGCAAATTTCTGGCTGTCTGTTGCTCTGGCATGCCCCCTTTGCCTTGGCCATTAGGACGTGTCCTAGTTCCCTAACCTTCACTGCTCGGGCTTTCTCTGTAGTTCCCTAGGGTAAATCATGGTGAAAAGCTTAGCGCTTTCGCGGATAGGGGTTACAGTGCTTCGGCTTGATGATCATGGTCAAGGTTCTTAGAAAACAGGTGATTACCGGGAAAAACGGTACACCTTTGGTCTTGAACTCACGTGTCGAATATGGCTATTGCGGAGAGTGCTACTGAGATAGAACACATACCAGAGTATAGGTGACGAAATA
>DATBVH010000155.1:0-4675 GCA_036515395.1 Candidatus Angelobacter sp. | reverse complement strand
ATCGTTGACTTTGCCGAGCAGCGGGTGAGACAGGGCGTTCGAGACGATGAGGCAATTCACGACGCCAGCATGCAACGTTTTCGCCCGATCATTATGACAACCATGGCCGCCTTGTTGGGCGCTCTCCCGATCGCGCTTGGCTATGGGGCGGATGGCGCATCCCGTAGGCCACTGGGATTAGTAGTGATTGGCGGCTTAATCGTCTCGCAATTCGTGACCCTCTACGTTACGCCCGCCATTTACCTGTATCTGGAAGAATTTCAGGAGAAGGTACTGAACCGCTTCTCATTCTTCCGGTCAGGTGGAAGAACAGTGCCAGCCGGCCAGGGAGCGCTGGCGATGCACGAAGCAAGTGGAGATTGAGAATATGAATCAACGTATCTTGCACAATCGATCCTTCGCATTCTGGATATTCATTCTCGCGCTGGCAGTGGTCCTGACTGGATGCACGGTAGGACCGAACTATAAGAGACCTGTCGTGAATGTTCCGACTGTTTACAGGCAGCCGGGTGAAAACACAACGACGGTGAAGCCCTCGGCGAATGCACCCCAGAGCACGCCTGCCGCAACAGCACAGAGCGCCGCTGTCTCGCTAGGAGATGAAAAATGGTGGGAGGTCTTCGAAGATAAAGAGCTTCAAAGCCTGATTCGTACGGCGCTGAAGAACAATTACGACGTTCGTATCGCAGCGACGCGCGTGTTGCAAGCCCAAGCCCAGCTCGGGATTACGCGCGCCGATCAACTTCCCTCAGTGAGCGTCGGCGGCAATATTACAAGTCAACAGAGCGGTGCGAGCGGGCCTATTCCTTCTTTCGAACAGACGCACGGGGAACTGAACGCAAGCGCTTCGTGGAATCTTGATTTCTGGGGAAGGTATCGCCGGGCGACTGAAGCCTCACGCGCAAACCTTGTGGCGAGTCAATGGGCGCAAAAGGAAGTTATGGCGACACTTGTCGCCAGCGTAGCGATTGACTACTTTCAGCTTCGCCAGCTAGACCTTGAACTGGAAATTTCAAAGCGCACGCTGGATTCTCGCCAGGGTTCGCTGCAATTGACCCAGACTCTGGAGCAGCACGGAATCAATTCATTGCTGGATGTACGGCAATCAGAGCAATTGGTTTATACAGCAGCCGCGGAGATTCCCGACCTTGAGCGACAGATTGCGCAAGAGGAAAATGCCATCAGCATTCTTCTGGGAAACAATCCCGGAGATGTTCCTAGAGGCTTGAAATTGACGGAACAGCCTCACGCCCCCGATGTCCCCGTTGGGATTCCGTCTTCACTCCTTGAACGGCGGCCCGACATTCTGCAAGCCGAGCAGAACCTGGTCGCTGCCAACGCACAGATTGGTGTTGCCAGGGCTGCTTATTTTCCGCAAATCGCTTTGACCGGAACAGCAGGCTATCAGAGCCCGGCGCTCACCAATCTTTTTACCGGCCCGGCTGGCATTTGGGATTTGGTTGGGTCCTTCTCGCAGCCGATATTTGAAGGAGGCAGGCTCAAATCGAATGTTCGATTGGCGGAAGCCCAGCGCGAGCAGTTACTCCTGACCTATCAACAAGCAATCCAGGGGGCGTTTCGTGACGTTTCCAACGCGTTGGTTGCCTATCGCAAGAACCGGGAATTCAGGATACAGCAGGAGCATCTGGTGGAAGCAGCGCAAGATGCGGCGCGACTGTCAGAAGTGCGCTTCAAAGCCGGAACCACAGACTATTTGGAAGTCCTGACGAACAATACCAATTCTTTCTCCGCTGAACTGGGACTGGCCCAGGCGCAGGGGAACGAACTCACCGCTCTCGTCCAGCTCTATCAGGCGCTCGGTGGTGGGTGGCAGCAATGACGACGTTCTGCCGCAGCGGCAGGTGGAAAGGGCCAAGATCATTCTGCTGGCCGCTGCGGGCAAACACGATATCGAAATTGCTGCCGCGCTGAGGATTGATCGTCAGCGCGGCCGCACGCTGTCGCCACCGTTTTTTTCTGCGATCAGGGGGTGGCTGGCCTGCTCAAAGACGCCCGCCGCATCGTGAAGCAGTTCAATGGCTGAAAAAAGAACATGGCAATGGCCATCTGTTTGAGAAGTCTAACCCCAAAGTAATTCACTGAGATCAGCATCCCATCGGGCGGAAAGAATCGCAGCTTTAGTCGGCTGGCGACTCCAAACCATTGATATAATAGTACATGCTTGACTGAATGAACATTCATTCAGTAAATTGATAGGGTCTGAATTCGATAGCAGACATTGCGCCGGTCATTAGTATTGCTGGTGAGTATCATATGCCAGACAGGTGTTCGAAAACTGTTATGATTCTGAACGTCTCACGACTCGTCTTCTCGCCCGCGCCACCCAACTTCCAGGAGATGCCCAGATGAGTAATGTTGCTGTTCCTGCCGCACCGCAGTCCCGCAGCTCCAACGGAGCGCAAGCCAGCCAGAGTTCCCAGGGTCAAAAGGCCGGCCATCAGCGGATCAATAAAGTTGCTGTGCTGGGCGCCGGGACCATGGGAGCGCGGATCGCCGCTCACTTTGCCAATGCAGGTGTACCTTGTGTGCTGCTCGACATCGTGACGCCGGATGCTGCCCAGAGCGCCGACAAAGCTGCGCGCAGAAAGCTGGTTGCCGGCGGACTGGAAGCAGCGGTCAAGGCCAAACCTGCAGCATTCTTTGAAAAAGGATTGGAACGGCTGATCACCATTGGGACCTTCGATGACGACATAAAACTGCTGGCCGATGCGGACTGGATCATTGAAGCGGTCGCAGAGAACCTGGAGATCAAGCGCGGCCTGCTCAAGAAAGTGGAAGCCGTGCGCAAGCCGGGCAGCCTGATCACCACCAATACCAGCGGGCTTCCTGTCGCCAGTATTGCTGAAGGATTCAGCGAAGATTTTCGCCGCCACTGGTTTGGCACGCATTTCTTCAATCCGCCGCGCTATATGCGCCTGCTGGAAATTATTCCCACGCCGGAAACCGATCCCGCGGCCATTGAAACCGTGGCGCATTTCTGTGACGTGCGCATGGGCAAGGGAATTGTCACGGCCAAAGACACGCCTAACTTCATCGCCAACCGCATCGGCACATTTGCCGGGCTGAACGTTTTCCGCGTGATGCAGGAGATGGACCTGACCATTGAAGAAGTGGACGCGCTGACCTCAAGCGGTGGCTGGACTAAAGCACCAACTTTCCGAACTATCGATCTCGTCGGGCTCGACGTGCTGGGCTCGGTGGTCACCAACTTCAGCAAAAACGTGCAGGACGAGCGCTCTGATTTGAAGCTGCCCGATTTCTTCAAGCAGATGCTGGAGAAGAAGCTGCTGGGCGACAAGGTGAAGAAAGGCTTCTATCAGAAGATCAAAGGGCCGCAGGGCGAAGAGCGGCAGGCCATCGACTGGAAGACGCTTGAGTACCATCCCGTGCAGAAGGCCAAGTTCCCTGCGCTGGAGATGGCCAAGAACATTGAAGACATGGGCGAACGGCTGCGCACGATTCTTGCTGGCGATCCGCGCGACAAGGCTACGCAGTTTATCTGGGTCACGCTCAGCGATCTCTGGACGTACTCCGCCAATCGAATTCCTGAAATTGCAGATACCGTTGTCGAAATAGACGCAGCCATGCGCATGGGATTTAACTGGGAAGTTGGGCCGTTTGAGATTTGGGACTTGGCCGGCGTGGAACAGACAGTCGCGCGCATGAAGAAGGAAGGGAAGCCCGTAGCGGCCAACGCGGAGAAGCTTCTGGCTGCGGGCGGAAAGACCTGGTACAAGGATGATCCTTCATCACCTTCAGGCCGCGCCTACTTCGATTTGCGAACGGGCACGTATCAGCCGGTAAAAGTTGCCGAAGGAGTGTGGTCGGTTTCCACTGCCAAGAAATCCAACGGAGTAGTCAAGAAAAATGCAGGTGCCTCGCTGATTGATCTAGGCGACGGCGTGGGCTGCATCGAATTTCATTCCAAGATGAACGCGCTGGGTGGCGACATTGTCCAGATGGTCACGCAGTCGCTCAAAACCGGCGGTATTGGCGACCAGTTTGAGGCGTTTGTGATCACCGGCGACTCTGCGAATTTTTCGGTTGGCGCGAACCTGATGATGCTGATGCTCGCCGTGCAGGAAGAAGAGTGGGACGAAGTTGATATGGCCATCAAGCAGTTCCAGGGAATGACGCAGGCCATCAAGTTCTGCTCGCGTCCCGTGGTCACTGCTTCTTACGGCATGACGCTGGGTGGCGGCTGCGAGATCAACCTGCATTCTGCGGCGCGCCAGCCACATTCTGAACTCTATATGGGACTGGTAGAAGTCGGCGTTGGGCTGCTCCCCGGAGGCGGCGGCTGCAAAGAGATGCTGCTGCGCGCGTTAGATAACGCGAAGGCTGTCCGGCCTGACGGTCGTGGTGAATCAGTGGAAGTGATGGAAGGCATGAAGCGGATATTTGAGACCATAGCCATGGCCAAGGTTTCAACTTCAGCATATGAAGCTCGGGCATTGGGTTTTCTATCCGATGGTGACGTGATTTCGATGAACCGGGAGCGCATCCTGGCCGATGCAAAAGATCGAGCGCTGGAGTTGGCACGCGCAGGATATCGCGCGCCTGTGCCGCGCATGGACATTCCCGCGCCGGGAGAAAACGTGCTTGCGACATTGCGCCTGGGAATCCATCTAATGAAGCAGGCGGAATACATCAG
>DATBVH010000154.1:0-8627 GCA_036515395.1 Candidatus Angelobacter sp. | reverse complement strand
ATTCAGATCGATCCCAAGGAATGGTGGGACGCACACTGGATTAAAGACCACATTGCCAAGCGAGTGGATTTGCCGGGCTTAGCTACTAATTAGCAGGCAGTTTCGGGATAGATTTTTTTTCTCCACGCAAAAAAAACACCGCCGATTTCCGGCGGTGTTTTCAATTTAAAAATACGGTCGAGCTTACTGCGAGAGTAGCTTCACTCCGTGTGGTACCAGCGCCTTCGCCCACGGAACGTAGGCATAGATCATTACAATGATGCCCACAATCGCGCCCAAGGCAATCGAATGCCAGACAACAAAGCGGAAGATGAAGCCTTCATTGCCCACCTGGTTGGTAGCAGCCGTGGCCACGCAAATGGATTGCGCGTCCACCATCTTACCCATGACACCGCCTGCGCTGTTCGCCGCCGTCATCAGCACGGGATCCAGGCCAAGTTGCTGGGCAGTGATCTTCTGCAAGCTGCCGAACAACGCGTTGGAAGAAGTATCACTTCCGGTGAGCGCCACACCAAGCCAGCCCAGGAAGGTTCCAAAGAACGGATAGAACCATCCTGTGTGAGTGAACGCCAGTCCCAAGACGGCATCACTCCCTGAGTATCGTGTCACAAAGCCCAGCCCAAGCATGGCGGAGATAGCTATCACCGCCCACCGCATGCGGAAAAGCGTCTGTCCGAAGATTGTAAGCAGCTTTCCAATGCTGACGCCGCGAATCAATCCGCCAATAATCGCTGCCAGGAAGCAGCCGGTTCCGGTAGCTGAAAGCCAGATGAATGCGAACTTCGCGCCTTCTGGCGTTGGTTTGGGAACCACTGGCTGTGATCGCGAGATCTTGTTGTGGATCGGCGTTTCCCAGCCGCTGTTGAGCTTGAGTTTTCCATCCGGGTTGCGGACGACGTTTCCGGATGCATCCCGAGCCGCCCAGTTCGGCGTTGTGTGAATATTCATCCAGTCTTTCACCGGTTTATAACCCCAGAGAAACACAAAAACAGACAGGATCAGGAATGGCAACCACGCTTTGAACGTTTGTCCAAAGGTGTATGAGTGTATCTCCGGTCCGGAACCGCCTGAAACGCTGGGCACGCCCTTTCCTGCCGGTGTAACCATGATGTGGCCACCCTCATCTTCAAAACGCCAGATCTTTTTAGGCTTCCAGAAGAGCAGGAACACAACGGTGCAGAGCAGCGAGAACAGACCAGCGGTGATATCTACCAGGTTGCTGTCCATGTGGTTGGACCAGAAGTATTGCATGGAAGCAAAGGAAACACCCACCACCAGGATGGCGGGGAAAACTTCAAAAGTTTCCGTCCATGAAACCATGGCGCGCACCAGCCAGAACGGCACAATGATCGCTGTGATAGGCAGAATACGTCCGATCATCGCATTCATATCGGCTTCCGGCATTGCCGTTACGCTAGCCAGCATATGGACCGGCGTACCGATGGCTCCCCACGCCACCGGCGCGGTATTAGCAATCAAGTTGAGTGCAGCGGCATGAAACGGCTTGAATCCCAGGCCGATCATGAAAGCGCCGGCAATCGCCACCGGCGATCCAAAGCCAGCGCAACCTTCAATGAACGCGCCAAAGCAGAAAGCCACCAAAAGCAATTGCAAGCGGCGGTCGGCGGTAATTCCGGCCACAGAGGATTTCATGATCTCAAAATCGCCGGTGCTGACGGCAATGTCATATAGATAAACAGCGGCCACCACAATCCAGACAATATTGAGCAATCCTGTAGAAACACCGTACAGGAAGCTGCCTGCGGCAAGCGAAACCGGCATGCGAAAGGCCAGGCAGGCAACCAGAACAGCCGTCGCCGCGCCTGAGAGAGCGGCCCAATGAGGCTTAACGCGAAGGCCCGCCATCATGGTGAACAGCACAACAATTGGCAGCGCTGCTACCAGGGCTGAGAGCCACCAGTGTCCAAAAGGATCGTAAATCTGTGTCCAAGTCGGCATCAGTTTCTCCTAATTGAGAACTTCCGTTGGCCCAACTTAAGAACTAGCGCACCCCGACCCCCGGGCCACGTGCAGACGAATTGAGGCGCAAAAGTGCGCGATAACTTTCATCCCTAAGCGGTGATCTGTCAAGTACTTTGTGCGGTCACGGCTTTCGCTGAGGGTAAATCTTTATAAAAAATTTCACATATGGACCAATCAAAAACACACGCCAGAGACACCCGTCTTTTGGAATTTCTAAAAACCAACGAAGCAGCGAACGTCTCTTTCTAGCCCTTTACGGCCCCCACTGTAAATCCGGCAATGAACCGGTCAAGGAACAAATTATAGATAAACGCAATAGGCAGGCTGGCAATCAGGCAGGCGGCCATCAGCGATCCCCAGAAGTAAACGTCGCCGCGCACCAGGAAGATCGGAATGCCTACGCCGACCATCTGTTGCGACTCCGGGGAAATAAACGTCAGGGCATAAACGTATTCCTGAGTTACCAGGGTAAAGGTAAAGATCACCACTGTCAGAATGCCGGAAAGCGAGATCGGCACCACCATCTTGATAAAGGCCCCGAAGCGTGTAAGCCCATCCACCATCGCTGCGTCTTCCAGTTCGCGGGGAATCGATTTAAAAAAGCCCATGAGCAGCCAGATGGAAAATGGGACGGTGACGCTGGGATAAACCAGGACTAGCGACCATATGGTGTCCTGCAGACCTAAGTTGGCCACAACCCGGGAAAGCGGAATAAAGAGCAGAGTAGGAGGAACGAGATAGGTAAGAAAAATCCCGATACCCAACCGCTCTCCCCATCTGCCGGTGAGCCGGGCCAAGGCATAAGCTGCTGGAACGGCCAGCAACAGCGTAATTACCACCACGATTCCGCCCACAATCGCCGTGTTCGTCAGCCAGGTCAGAAACCGCGTCTGCGTAAACAGCAGGCGCAGGTTGTCGAGTGTTGGCGGGAGATTGAAGACGAATGGATTGTTCTCCATCCCGTAAAGATCAATGTTCTGCTTAAAGGTGGCGATCACCATCCAGTAGAACGGAAATGCCAGCAGCACAGTGAAGACCGTGAGCACCAGCATTTTTACCGTGGTGGGCCAGGGATTTAGATTTTGAAATGCCCGTTTTACGCCCTCAGATTGCAAATACCAGATGAAAGCGGCTGAGATACACATCTGGACCACGAGGAACACGGCCAATCGATAATGCGACTGGCGCAATGCATATAAAAACAGCGCCAGCAGGCAGCCGATAATATCAGCGGCGCACAGGAAGAATAGAAATGTACGGGCAGCATTGTGCAGCTTCCAAAGGCCCAGAGCGATCAGCACCATTACCAGCACTGCTACCAGTCTGAACACACCAGTGAGCCCGCCAACATGACGGAAGAGCGTAAGCCCCAGCAGGGCCACGGCCGCAAGCAGCAATAGAGCGCTGATCCCAGTAATCCCTAATGGCCTTTTGGCGCCAGCTGTGGTAGCGCTGAGTTTGGCTGCGGTCGCCATCACACCACCTCCGCACGGTTGGCCACGCGCAACATGAAATATGCAATCACCACAAGCACAGGCACAAGGAAAACCGATATCGCCGCCCCTGCCGCCAGATCACTGCCCTGAATACCTTGGTTAAACGCCAGGTTAGGCAGAGTCTGCGTTGAGTCGTACGGGCCGCCATTGGTCAACAGGTTGACCACTGCAAGATCCGTGAAGGTGAAGATGGTCCCAAAAAGTATAGCGACACCCAGAATTGGCGTCATGATGGGAAGGTTGATCTGAAACAGCGTGCGCCAGAATCCAGCGCCGTCAATGGAAGCAGCTTCCGGAATTTCCTTCGGTATGGCGCTTCTGCCGGCCAACAGGATCACTGTTGAAAATGGAATCAGCCGCCAGCAATGCACCAGGATAACTGACGTGATGGCCAGCCCCTCCTGCCCAAGCCACATGGGCGGAGAATATTTATTAACGAATCCAAGCGTAACAAGCGCCCAGGTGATCACGCTGTAAATGGAATCCAGAATCCATTTCCAGCCGATGGTGCCCAGCGAAACCGGCGCCACCCACGGTAACAGGATCAGAAAGCGTACCAGCCCGCGTCCGCGGAATGGTTTTTCCAGGGCAATGGAGAGAATGTTGGCACAGACCATCACAATGACCTGCGCGGCAACGGTGAAGATGATTGAGTTCTTCAGCGCGGCCCTGAAACTGGGGCTTTGCAGGATGCTGCGAAAATTGTCCAGCCCGACCAGATGCCTCCAGAAGTGCGCCAAGTCCATCTCCGTGCCAATGCGGGCGTCACTGAATGCATAGAAAATCGCCAGAAGAAACGGCAGCCCGATCAGCAGGACTATGTACAAGACGGCAGGGCTGAACATGGCAATACCCAGCAATGGGCTTCTGGCCGCGCCTGCGGATTTGAACTTTGTTTTCCCCGGTTTTGCCACAGGGCCTACTGCCATGCGAAGTTCCTCGGAGTGATCCTTTTTTCTGTTGTGCGATCAAAAAATTTCAAATGGCGTTCCGCCACGGCAAAATCATATGTAGTGCCAATTTCAAAGCTGTGTCCCAACAGCAGGCGCGCAATCACCTTTTTTCCATCGGTTTTGCCCCCCTGCAGGAAGCCGGCCAGGATGAACTCCGCGCCCAGATATTCCACGTTTTCCACGCGGAACTTGAAGGTAACTTTAGCGCTTTCTTTTACATCCTCGCTTACTCGGAAATGCTCAGGCCGAAAACCGACAATCATTCCGTCCATCTCCATGAGGTTCATGGGCGGCGATCCAAGGAAGGTCGCCACAAAAGTGTCGGCAGGATCGTCATAGACTTCCTTTGGCGTTCCGAGTTGCCGCACTACTCCTTTGTTGAGCACCATAATTCGGTTGCCCATCGCCATTGCTTCAACCTGGTCATGGGTCACATAGATTGTTGTAGTGCCCACACGGCGATGAAAGCGCTCCAGCTCTTCACGGGCTGAGAGACGCAGCTTGGCGTCAAGATTGGAAAGTGGTTCATCCAGCAGGAATACCGAAGGCTCACGGACAATGGCTCGCGCTAAGGCTACACGCTGACGTTCGCCGCCGGAGAGCTCGCGTGGTTTGCGTTGCAACAGCGCGCCGATGCCCAGCAAAGAAGAGGCCCACTCGACTTTTTCTTTATGCAGGTTCTTGGGAACTTTTTGCGCTTTCAGCGGAAAAACAATGTTGTTGTAAACGGTGAGATGCGGGTAAAGCGCGTAGCTCTGGAACACCATGGCGATGCGGCGCTCACGCGGCGTGAGATCGTTCACCACTTTGCCGCCAATAAGGATTTCGCCGGCCGTGGGGGACTCCAGGCCGGCGATCATCCGCAGGAGCGTAGTTTTCCCGGAACCTGAAGGTCCCAGAAAAACCAGAAACTCGCCTTCGCGCGTTTCCAGATCTACTTCATTTACTGCTCCGAGCTCTCCTTGTTTAAATACCTTGGTCAGTTTCCGGGTTTCAACAACGGCCATTCAGTCCTCAGTTTATTTGAATCTTTCAAAGATGCGCTTGTACTCGGCTTCCGCGGTCTTGGCTGCATCCTCAGGAGTCGCTTTGCCCTGCGCCACTGTGGCGAACATGGTCGGGATTGTCCAACTCTTGAACGCCTGGTCAATGGCAGCGGAGCAATATCCGGGATAGCCCACGTTTGTCGCCCAATCCAGCACATCTCCCAGCACTTTGTACTTATCGTTGGGGGTCGCCCGCGGATCACTGGAGATTTCCTTCTGCAGGTTCGGAACTGTGCTTGGGAAGCAGGGGAAATTATAGAACTGGCCGGCCACAAAGCCATCGTGGAACGCGTCAATGTAGTCGATCAGGAATTGCTGCGCGCCGTCTTTGTTCTCCGCAAACTCCCAGATCACGTAGCAATCCATCACGTGCTCGGCGGCGATCCGGCGCACCGGCCCTTTCAATGCCCGGCTGATCATAATGTTTTTATCAATGGGCTGATGTTCCCTCTCCGCTTGGCGCGTAATGGAAATGGCGTTCGCCACATAAGAAACCTTGCCCGCCAGCATGGCCTGATTGTTTGAAGGCGGAGTCCAGGTGAACACTTCCGGCGTTTCCGACTCTTCGAACAGGGCCTTCATGAATTTAAGCGCTTCAATCGTCTCCTTTGAGTTGATGGTTACCTTGCCGGCTTCATCCTGCTCCGCTCCGCCAAAGGACCACAGCAGAGCGCGCATGGCCATGCTGGTGTCCAGTTCTTGTGAAAGACCGATGCCGCAGGGATTGCCGAATTTTTCTTTGATCGCCTTGGCGCCCTTGCGCAGATCGTCATATGTATCTGGGCCGTTGGGGAAGCCCACCTGTTCAAAGAGGTCCTTGCGCCAGTTGCCGGGATCCGGGGCATAGGAATCAGAGAACGCGTAATACTTCTTCGTCTTCGGGTTGAACGTGGATTTGTGGGCCAGATCGATCTTCTTGCCGTGCTTCTTTTCCACTTCCTGATAGACGTGGCTCATATCGATGACCTGATTCTCATATGCTGCCGGCGGCGAGAGGAACATGAAGAGATCGTGGCCCTTCTTGGCCTGGGCTTCCGAGGCCGCGCGGGTATTGAGATCGACCAGGTTGATGTGGTCAACAACTACGTTTGTGTTGTGTTTTTCGCCCCATTGTTTGGCGAAGGTCTGGTCAAACCAGGTGTCATAAGCGGGAACAAAGTGGCTCCACTGCAAAATCTTGAGCGTTTTCTGTTGTGCCGCGGCGCGCTCAGGAAACAGGAATGCAGGCCCGAGCGATCCAGCAGCAATTCCACCGGCCCCGGCAATTTTCATGAAATCTCTTCTGCTTACACCCTTGCCCTTCTTCTCTTCCTTCATGTTGCCTCCTCTGTGTGCTTCGGGCGATTGCATGACAATCGCCGTTTGATCTTAGATTTTACCTAGCCCTTTCCTATCAGCGCTCTTCGCCAAAGCGCTTTACATCTTCAGGAACATCTTTCGTGACTACCGGACGATTGCCCTGCACCATCACACGAATCTGCTCCACCACATCAGGATTGGCCAGGGTGGTAACGTCCCCCGTATCCATTTGGTTGGATATTGCCGCCAGCACGCGGCGCATGATCTTGCCGGAGCGCGTCTTGGGCATGTCCGGAACAACGTGGACTTTTTTCGGACGCGCGATTTTACCGATCTGATGTTCGATCGCCTTGGTTACGGCGTCTGAAACGGCGGCGGCATTGTGCTGTCCGGGCTTCAGCGAAACGTAAACTTCCGGGACGCGGCCCTTTACTTCATCGACTACGGGAATCACGGCGGCTTCAGCCACTTCATTCACCATCAGGCAAGCTGACTCCAGTTCTTTAGTCCCCAGACGATGGCCCGCGACGTTGATCACGTCATCCACGCGGCCAAGAATTCTGAAGTAGCCATCCGGCGCCTGAACCGCGCCGTCACCGGCAAAGTAAGGCCAGTCGCGCCAGTCTTTGCTTTTAGGATTTTTGTTGTATTTGCGGTAATACTGCGCCACAAAGCGGTCACGGTCGCCATAAATCGTCTGGAACATTCCCGGCCAGGGATTTCTGATGCAGATGTTCCCTGCCTTGCCCGATCCGCCTTTTACTTCTTTACCTTCTTCATCAAAGATCACTGGATAAATTCCCGGCAATGCAGGCCCGGCACTTCCAGGCTTCATAGGATCAATGCCCGGCTTGGTGCTGCAAAGGAAACCGCCAGTCTCGGTCTGCCACCATGTATCCACGATCACTGCTTCACCCTTGCCGACGACCTCGTGATACCACTTCCACACTTCCGGTTCGATGGGCTCGCCCACCGTCGTCATGTGCTTGAAGTGATAGTCGTATTTTGCAGGTTCGTCAGGGCCTGCCTTGCGGAGCATGCGGATCGCCGTAGGCGATGTATGGAAAATATTCACGTCTAAGCGTTTGGCTACCCGCCAGGGGCGTCCCGCGTCAGGATAGTTCGGCACGCCTTCATACAGAACAGAGGTTGCCGCCAATGCCAGCGGCCCATAAACGATGTAAGAGTGGCCGGTAATCCAGCCGATATCCGCCATGCACCAGTAAACATCGGTGGGGTGGAGGTCCTGAATGTATTTTGTGGTTCCGGCAACGTAGGAAAGATATCCGCCAGTTCCATGCTGGCAGCCTTTGGGACGACCTGTGGTGCCGCTGGTATACATCAGAAAGAGCGGCGCTTCTGAAGGCATTGGCACCGGCTCGACTACTTGCCCTGCATACTTCTTCAGGACATCTTCAACAAAGAAATCGCGGCCTTCAGCCATCGGCGTCTTAGAAGCGTATTTACCCGCCTCGCGGTGCCAGACGAGCACTTTTTCAATCGTATGCTTTTCATCCTTGGCCGTTTTTACCGCGATGTCTGCTTTTTCTTTATGGTCAGTCATTGCGCCGCTTCGATAGTAGCCGTCAATCGTCACCAGGACTTTGCTGCCTGAATCAGCAGCGCGCATGCCGCAAGCCTCTCCGCTAAATCCGCCAAAGACAACGGAATGGATTACACCCAGGCGGGCGCAGGCGAGCATGGTGATCGGCAACTCGGGTACCACGGGCATGTGAATGGTGACGCGGTCTCCCGCCTTCAGTCCGGCAAAGTCGCGGAGCAGCGCTGCCATCTCATTTACGCGGTAGTAAAGCTCCTGGTATGTAATGGAAACCGGCGGAACGTCTTCC
>DATBVH010000153.1:0-3424 GCA_036515395.1 Candidatus Angelobacter sp. | reverse complement strand
ATTACAAGCCAGCCAAAGAAAACCGCACCGGCAATATTGGAGACAAAAACGGCCGCCCACAGCCGCAGAGTATTCAGGAAATGTTTGCGCTCATCCAGGACCAGCACGACGGGAAACAATGTGTTTTCGGTAAAAAGTTGCGCCCTGCCAATGACTACAACAATGAACCCGAT
Organism: Candidatus Angelobacter sp.; assembly: GCA_036515395.1. GTDB lineage: Bacteria > Acidobacteriota > Terriglobia > Terriglobales > Acidobacteriaceae > Angelobacter. The sequence goes on along the minus strand of DATBVH010000153.1, from coordinate 3,251 downwards.
GGGATAAAAGAAGAACGAGAGAAATTCCTGTACCGGCCCTTTGCCGAGATAGCTGAGCGCCAGCGCGACGGCCAATCCGGTCAAGCCCATGCTTATCCCGCCGCCAAATCCAGAAAATAGCAATCCAACTGTCGAACGGGAAAGTTCATCTCGAGCGTTCTCGATGACCTGTTCCAATATCTCTTCGGCGCTTCTGCGGATGGATTCCTGTTGCGGCATAGGTCAATTGAGATGCAGCCAGGAACACAACAGTTCGCAAGCAGAGCTTTATTGCCGCGTCAAGCTGCGCTCTTTTGCCCGGCTCTGCGATAGAGCAGCCACGTATGCCAGAGAATTCGTAGCGTAGCCAGTACAGGAATTGACAGAAAGACGCCGATCACGCCTGCCACTTCACCTCCGGCAAATACGCCGAACAGAACGGTAAGAGGATGAAGCTCCAGCGTTGTTCCCATAATACGCGGCGAAGTGACATAGTCCTGGAGGCATCGCCACACCAGCAGGAATATCAGGAGCCACCAGAAATGTCCGTAACCAGAGAGCAAGGCCACTCCCAGCACCACCAACCCGCCAATCGCTGGGCCCACGACCGGGATGAATTCGAGTGCTCCGGCGGCCGGGCCCAAAGCAAAGGCATATGGCACGCGCATAATCCATAGAACGAAAGTGATTACCACCATGGCAAGCCCAGCCAGCGTTAGCTGGGCGCGGATGAAGTGGCCCAGCATGGAGTCCATCTCTTGGACCGTTTCGGCGACCATCCGGCGGTTGCGCGGATCCTCCACCGAATTAATGATGTTCTGGCTCAGCTGATGTCCGTCTTTCAGAAAGAAAATCGCGAGAATGGGGACCAGCAGCAACCACCACATACCTTGAATGCTCTTTACAGCGCGCAGGGTGAAGGTTTGGGTGGTGGCGATCAATTCACTCTGATGCTGGTCCAGATATTGAGCCATTAAATCCACTGTCTGGGGATTCCAGCCATGCTTGGCGCCAAACTGGTGCACCAGATTACCCGGGCTGATCTTCTTGCCCATTTCCGGAGTTTGCTGCGTTAGTTTCTGCACTTCTTCCATGATTGGAGGGCCAACCAGATAGAACGTGGCTACTAGAACGCCAATAAATAATAAATAAACCACTGTAATGGCCGCAGGGCGCGATCCCTTCAGCCACTTTTGCAGTTTTGAAACAGGAGCTTCAAGGATGTAAGCAAAGAAAATTGCAAAGAGAAACGTGATGATCGCACGCCAGGCCACGTACAAAAACATGAGTATCAGGACGAAGACCAGGATCGTCATCAATGCCTGAGCGGTTTTTTTGTCAAAGAGTTTCAAATACCCCCCGTGGCGATTTCCATTGTAGCTGCTGAGGACTGAACTTCAATCAACCTCTGCGACGGTTGAACTGCCTTCTGCTGTTCATGAGATGATTTATTCAGATGCCAGAATTGCCTGAGGTCGAAACAATTGCCAATGGGCTGAACAAGCGCGTCGCTGGCGACCGTATTGATTCGGTCTGGGTAGGCAGTAAACCTGAACCGCTCAAATCATCGGCAGCGGAAATTTCCTCCACTCTGGAAGGCGCGAAGGTCGAACGCGTGCGGCGCGTGGGCAAACATATTGTCTTCGATCTCGCCTCTGGAAAATCTGCCGGCAACCGCCAATGGATTGTGCATCTGGGGATGACGGGGCAAATGCTGGTCGCCAACCCGGAAACCGAGACTCCCAAACACACTCACCTGGTAGCCAAACTTGCTTCAGGACGCGAGTTGCGGTTCGTGGATCCACGGCGTTTTGGCCGGCTGGAAGTGCGCCAGGCGGGTTTCAACGGTCCCGGTGCTGAACCGCTGAGTATTGGGGTGGAGGATTTTGCCCAGCTGTTTCATTCGAGCAAAGCGCCGATTAAAGCCGCACTACTGAATCAGAAGCTGCTGCACGGCGTGGGGAATATCTATGCTGATGAAGCATTGTTCCGCGCCCACATACGACCTCGTCGCCGGGCCAATACGCTCACGAAATCCGAATTGCGCAAATTGCATGCAGCTTTGCAAAAAGTTTTGCATGCGGCGATCAAAGCTGGAGGATCATCGATTTCTGACTATGTCGATGCCGATGGGGAAGCAGGTTTTTTCCAGATCCAGCACCGCGCTTATGGCCGTGAAGGCAAGCCGTGCCTGACCTGCAAAACGCCGATCAAGAAAATCGTGGTGGGTGGCCGGGGGACGCACTATTGTCCAAAGTGTCAGAAGTGAGTACTCAGCACTCGGCAATCAGCCGGAGAACTTGACTACGAAGGACCAAGAAGCAAAGCCCTCCTGCCCCCAATTCTTCTTTGTGCTCTTTGCGTCCGTTGCGATAAATGTTCTTCTTTTAGACGATCAAATTCCTCTGCAACTTCTGCATACCTCTGATCCACCGTTGGTAATCATTGGCCTTGTTCTGAAAAAATTTACCCGCTTCCGGATGAGGGAGGATCATGAATCTTTCTTCTGCCATCGCTTTTACAACATCATCGGCTACCTGCTCAGCTTTAATCGCTCCATTCAACAGCATCTTTGTGCCGGGATGGTCTGCCTTCAGCATGTTTGTGAGCACACCTTGCGGGCAGAGCGCTGAAACGCGAATTCCCTGTTCGCCATAAGTGATGGCCAGCCATTCCGCAAATCCTAACGCAGCATGCTTTGTGACTGCGTAAGGCGCGGAGCCCAGCGAGGTCAGCAATCCAGCGGCAGAGACGGTTTGCAGGAGATAACCTTCTCTACGCGCGAGCATCTGCGGCAATACCGCGCGCGCCGCGTAAACGTGCGCCATTGTATTAATGTCCCAGCTGCGCTTCCAATCGCGGTCTGAAGCTTCCGGTCCGCCGGAGACAGCAATCCCTGCGTTCGAGCAGAAAATATCAACCTGGCCAGCCGCGCTGCTGACTGACTCCACCAGATTTTTCACCTCGGATTCCTGTGATACGTCGCAAGAGAAAAATCCCGCACGGCCGTTCTCTAGCTGGTCCGCCACCGCTGTGCCATTTACTTCGTCCACGTCAGAGACGGCAATAAATTTCGCGCCTTCTTTGGCAAAGCGAAGGCAGAGCGCCCGTCCGATTCCGTTTGCCCCGCCGGTTACTACCACTGTTTTTCCTTTGATTTGCATGCGGGACAAGATAGACCGTTCGCTTTGAATCTTCAACAGCGGCAGAAACTCGCAATCGCTGCTGTAAGCTATTAAGCTGATGCAGGCATCATCTACGCTTGCAGGAGA
>DATBVH010000152.1:0-8383 GCA_036515395.1 Candidatus Angelobacter sp. | reverse complement strand
GGCGCAGACGTTGTGGCGCGCGGCATTAAGTACGCTGCTTCTGATCGCGTAGGCACAGCGGTCTTGCAGCAGATGTTTGGCTCCAGCGGCGCAGGACTGATGGCCATCGCAATTTTGATATCGACTTTCGGCTGCTGCAATGGGCTGATACTTTCCGGCGCGCGCGTCTATTACGCCATGGCCAAAGACGGCCTGTTCTTTAAATCGACAGGGAAAGTTCATCCCAGGTATCTGACGCCCAAGAATGCGCTGATCGTGCAAGGCATTTGGACTTGCGTGCTGTGCCTCTCCGGGACGTATGGGCAGTTGCTGGATTACATCATTTTTGCCGTGCTGGTCTTTTATATATTGACGATTGCCGGACTGTTCGTTTTGCGGCGCACCAGGCCAGACGCCGAAAGGCCTTATCGAGCCATTGGCTATCCGGTGCTGCCGGCCATTTATATTGTGATGGCTTTGTTCATCGATATCGTATTATTGCGCTACAAACCGCAATACACGTGGCCGGGCTTGATCATTGTTCTGCTGGGAATTCCGGTATATTTTGTGTGGTCGCGCCATAGCGCGGCTGCAAACGAGGGAAGGGTTTAGATGGGAACTAAAACAGGAATCGAGACACCGCAAGCATCAAGCTCGTTGTTCCGCACCAAATCGATTGATCAACTTCTGGATTCAGTCGGCCGCGCGCCGCTCAAACGGACGCTGGGCCCCATGTCGCTGGTGGCGCTGGGAATCGGGGCCATTATTGGCGCCGGTCTTTTTGTGCGGACAGCGGCTGCCATTGCCGAGCGCGCGGGGCCGTCAGTAACGCTGGCTTTCGTTCTGGCTGGTGTTGGCTGCGCCTTTGCCGGACTTTGCTATGCCGAATTCGCGTCGATGATTCCCATCGCCGGCAGCGCGTACACCTACTCTTACACCACCATGGGCGAGTTTATCGCCTGGATCATCGGCTGGGACCTGGTGCTGGAATATGCCGTTGGCGCGGCGACGGTCGCCATCGCCTGGAGCCAGTACTTCAACCGCGTACTTGCGTATGTGGGTTTGCACATCCCGTATCAGTGGTATCACTCGCCGTTTGAAACAGGCATGGGCGCTGACGCCGGGGTCCACGGAATCATGAACCTTCCGGCAGTGTTCATTTTGCTGATTCTGTCTGCGCTGCTGATTCGCGGCACGCAGGAGTCGGCCGTGGTGAACAGCATTATCGTGGTCACCAAAGTTGCCATTGTGTTGATGGTGATTTTTATTGGCTGGGGATTTATGAATCCCGCCAACCACACGCCGTATATTCCCGCGGCCACCACTTACACAACCGATCAGGGCGTGACGCATGCCTATGGCGGCCTGATGGGAATTCTTGGGGCCGCAGGCGTTGTATTCTTTGCTTTTATCGGCTTTGATGCCGTATCCACAGCCGCGCAGGAAGCAAAGAACCCTAAGCGTGATATGCCAATCGGCATTCTCGGTTCGCTTGTCATCTGCACAATTCTGTACGTCGCGTTCTCACACGTGCTGAGCGGCATAGCCACAGTGGATGACTTCCGCACCGCCGGCAAGGAAGCGTCGGTCGCGTTTGCCATTTCCAAGTACATGATTGGTTATGAATGGTTGTCAAAGTTTGTGACCTTTGCCATTCTGGCCGGATTCTCGTCAGTGATTCTGGTCATGTTGTATGGTCAGTCACGCGTCTTCTATTCCATGAGCGAAGATGGCCTGGTTCCTAAGGTTTTCTCTGAGCCGCACCCCAAGTTCAAAACGCCGTGGAAATCCAACATGCTGTTTTTTGTCTTCACATCGCTTTTTGCGGCGTTCCTTCCCGATAGCATCGTGGGTGAGATGACCAGCATCGGCACGCTCTTTGCGTTTATCCTGGTATGCGCCGGCGTATGGATTCTTCGTGTCCGCAGACCAGATTTGCAGCGTGGCTTCACCGTTCCGGTGCTGCCTGTGGTCTCGATTCTTGGCATCATCGTTTGCGGCGCCATGATTTACGGCCTTGGCTGGACAAACTGGCTGCGGCTGATCGTCTGGTTGATAATCGGATTAGTCTTCTATTTTGCTTACGGCAAGCGGCACAGCAAGCTGCAAAGCGGCGTTTAGCAAAGTTACTCTCTGAAAGCATTTTGACCCTCCGCTGCGGCGGAGGGTTTTGTTTTAGAATGGCAAGTCTTTTCGTTTCATATTGCGTCTATCAATTGAGAGGTTCCCACTGCATGGCTAACTTGCTTGCCACCAAACCGGTGAAGATCATTCTGGAAGAAGCCCATGAAACTGGCGAACACAGCCTTCGCCGCGCATTAGGCCCTACCAACCTGATTACTCTGGGCATCGGTGCGATTATCGGAACCGGTATCTTCGTCCTTACGGGGACTGCAACGGCGTTGCATGCAGGGCCCGCGATTGTGATTTCTTTTACGCTGGTTGGAATAAGTTGCGTCTTTGCCGGATTGTGCTATGCCGAATTTGCTTCCATGATTCCTGTGGCCGGATCCGCTTATACCTATGGCTACGCAACTCTGGGCGAGATATTTGCCTGGATCATCGGCTGGGACCTGATTCTGGAATACGCGTTCGGCGCTGCCACTGTAGCTTCCGGTTGGAGCGGTTACCTGATCAGCTTGCTTGGGGATTTTGGAATCAAACTCCCTGCCGCCATCGCGGGCACGCACTGGGATGAATTTGTTTATTACAACAACCATTGGGAGAGCCTTGCCCGTATTGCTCCCAAGCTGAAGGTCCTTGGGATCGATCCAGCCACGTTGCAACACACACATGGCGTCTTCAATCTGCTGGGTTTTCTGGCGATTGCGTTTTGTACTGTAGTCCTGGTGATCGGCATTAAAGAGTCCGCCAACTTCAACAGCACGATTGTCTTCATCAAGGTAGCCGTGCTGCTGGTTTTTATCGGTATTGGCGTGATGTATTTGTTTCAACATCCGCAGCTTACCGCGGCGAACTGGCATCCTTTTATTCCACCCAGCTCCGGCGGTGAATTTGGGTGGATGGGTATTAGCCATGGCGCGGCGATCATCTTCTTTGCCTATATTGGATTTGACGCTGTTTCCACTGCGGCCCAGGAAGCTAAGAACCCCGCGCGGGATATGCCCATCGGCATCCTAGGCTCGTTGGTTATCTGTACGATCCTCTACGTTGTTACCGCGGCTGTGCTTACTGGCCTGGTCAACTATAAGTCACTCGACGTGCCCGATCCGCTGGCCATCGGCATTGACGCCACAGGCAATCGCTTTGGCAGCTTTCTGGTGAAACTTGGCGCGCTCATGGGCCTGACCAGCACGATTGTGGTCATGCTGCTGGGACAATCACGCGTATTCTTTTCCATGTCGCGCGATAGGCTTCTGCCCGGCTTTTTCAGCGTCATCCATCCCCGCTTTCGCACGCCCTGGATTTCCACGCTTAGCGTGGGCTTCTTCGTGGCTCTGCTGGCTGCGTCCCTTCCCATCAACCAACTGGGTGACATGGTAAACATCGGCACTCTGCTGGCATTTGCCATTGTCTCCGCTGGCGTGTGGGTGCTGCGGCGCCGCAATCCTGATTTGCCCCGCCCATTTAAAACTCCGTGGGTTCCGCTGGTCCCCATTCTCGGCATCCTGTTTTCCCTTTGGTGGATGTACAACTTGCCCGGCATTACCTGGCTCCGCCTGGTGATATGGCTGATCATCGGCATGTTCATCTATTTCGGTTATGGACGTAAACATAGCCGGGTACAGCGCGGCGAGGTTTAAGTTTTCAATTATTTCTGCATATTCAATGGCGCATTCTGTTCCGTGCGCCATTGATACAATCTCTTTGAGCGTATGAAGATTGTCACCGCTGAAGAGATGCGTGCCATTGATCGCGCCACCACTGAGAAATATGGCGTTCCATCGCTTACCTTGATGGAAAACGCGGGCGCCGCCGTGGCCGAATTTGCGCAAAAGCATTTCGACTTCGAGTCTGTCTGCGTGATCTGCGGTAAAGGCAACAATGGTGGCGATGGATTTGTGGCCGCGCGCAAGCTGCATGAAGCGGGAAAGAAAGTTTCCGTCATTGTGCTGGCGAAAGGGCCAGACGAGCTTCGCGGCGATGCCGCGGAGATGTTCAAGAAGGTTTCGATTTCGGCGTTGTGGGTCGCTGAAGAGAAAGACTTCGGTAATCCTGAGATTGAGCAGGCGCTCAAGGTTGATCTCATCCTCGATGCAATTCTGGGCACAGGGTTTAAGCCGCCGATAAAAGATCTGGCGGAAAAAGCGGTTGACCTGATCAACAGCAGTGAGAGTTCAGTGGTGTCTATCGATTTACCTTCAGGTATCGATGCCGATGTTCATTCTGTCTATGACAGAGAAAAGTTTGTTCACGCCGATGGCATCATTTCTTTTACTGCTCCCAAACCGGCTTTGGTGTATGCCGAGCTAACCGAGGGCCCTATTGCCATTGTGCCCATCGGATCGCCGCTGAATCTGGTAGTCGCGAATGCTCAACTTCATCAGGACGTCCTAACCGCTCCAGAATTCCAGGCTTCCCGCAAACCACGAGAGCCAGACTCGCACAAAGGAAATTATGGCCACGTTCTGGTCATTGGCGGATCAATAGGAAAAGCTGGCGCGGCGTGCATGGCCGGAATGGCGGCCTTACGCACCGGGGCCGGGCTGGTGACTGTTGCATGCCCCAAGTCGGTTCAGTCAACCATCGCCGCTTATGCTCCTGAGCTTATGACAGTGCCATTGGATGAAACGGCTGAGGGTTCGATTTCACTCTTGGCTTTGAGAAAGAGGGAAGAGCTGCTGGAAGGAAAGATTGCGGTTGTCATCGGGCCGGGCTTGAGCAGCCACCCTGAAACCCAGGAATTCGTGCGCGACTTTGTCGGGATATGTCCCGTTCAGTTAGTCATTGATGCCGATGGCCTAAACGCATTTGCTGGTCGCGTTGAGGACCTTCATCCGGAAGAAACAGAAAGCTGGTGGACAGATCTGGAGGCACTCCGTGTACTCACTCCGCATCCTGGAGAAATGGGCCGCCTGTTGGGAATTGATACCGGCGAGGTTCAACACAGTCGGATAAGAATGGCTTTGCGAGCTGCCACACAATCCCTCTGCACTGTTGTGCTAAAAGGGCATCGTACAGTGATTGCAAGTCCTCACAACTACATATGGATTAATACAACCGGAAATCCGGGAATGGCGAAAGGTGGCTCGGGCGATGTGTTATCCGGCATTGTTGCTGGTTTGCTGGCACAGTTAGAGCATATTCCCGGCATGTTGGGCTGGAAAGCGACTGTTGATGCTGACCTCGATATTGGCCGTCCTGATATGCAAGGAATTTTCAGGAAAGTTGCTATGGAAACTCCTACCGCCGCGGAGATACAGGCTCTTGGCAAGGAATATGAAGAAACAAAAGATCCTGCGCTCAAGAAGACGATCGAAGGCAAGTTACAGGAAAAAATAAAGCAGATGTTTTTATTGTTAGGCCCTCTGAACGTGGCTCGCGCTGTCTATTTCCATGGACTCGCCGGTGACATTGCCGCGTCGCTTTACGGCCAGCAATCCATGATCGCCACCGATATCATTAACTGCCTGGGTGAAGCCTTTGCCGTGTGCGAAGCTGAAGCGCTCAGCAAATTCGCCTATCTCCAACGATGAAGACGTTCCAAACCCATTCTGCGGAAGAAACTATCGATCTTGGCCGGCGGCTTGCCGCTGAACTTAAGCCCGGTACCATCGTGCTGCTGCGCGGCGACCTGGGAGCAGGGAAGACCACCATGGTCAAAGGTATTGCCGAAGGTTTTCAGGCGGCCAAAGCTGACGACGTCACCAGCCCCACGTTCACCTTGATCCACGAATACCGCGGGCCGCAAGTGACTCTCTTTCATATCGATCTCTACCGTATCGACACGCAGCGCGAGCTCGACACACTGGCCCTTGACGACCTCATGACCCCTAACAGCATTTTGCTAATCGAGTGGGGAGAGAAATTTGCGAGGTTTGCCAGGGAACGCGACTTGGAGATTGCGATCGAACATAAGGGAGCCGAAGACCGCGTTATTACAATCAAAGCCCAAAATCTCTGAAACACGGAGGAACAGAGGAAACGGAGGAGAGAAGATCGGGTAGAGGACTTGAAGGTTTAGATCCGCCGCTCGTCAGTTCAGAAACTTTCTATCCGCTTCATCCGCGCAAATCCGCGGTAAATTTTTTCTCCGCTGCCTCCTTTCCTCCGTGTTTCAAAGGTTTCCGTATGCAGACAAGGAATGTGCTATTGCCGGGGAGGAGTGCGCCTCACCGTCATCACCACCAGCCACGCTCCATTCGCCATGAAAAGCAGGATTGCCGGAAAGAAGTACCTACTCACCGGCACGTGCTGAAAGACGGACCACACCACGCCGCCCACGATCAACAAGTCAATCACAATGTAAGCGATAAGGATTTTGGCGCGCGTCATAGACGGTCCTGCGATGCTACAAAGTTGGTAGAGATCCCTCCCCTTCGACAATCTCAGGGTCGGAATCAAAAAAATTTCAAAATCCCATGATGTTGTAGCCGCAGTCCACGTAAATGGTTTCGCCGGTGATCCCGGAGCCCAGGTCGGAAGAGAGAAACAAAGCCGTGTCGCCAACTTCCCGGGGTTCCACGTTTCTCTTGAGCGGCGCATGCTCGGCGTGGTTCTTCATCATTGTGCTGAAATCGCCCACGCCGCGCGCTGCCAGCGTCTTGATGGGGCCCGCAGAGATGGCATTTACTCGAATCTTTTTCTCGCCCAGGCTGTTGGCCAGATAACGGACTGTCGCTTCCAGGGCGGCTTTGGCTACTCCCATTACGTTGTATCCGGGAACGACTTTTTCTGCGCCGAAGTAAGAGAGCGTTACCACGCTGCCGCCGTTGGTCATTAGCGGAACAGCGGCGCGGGTCACCCCAATCAGAGAGTAGACACTCACGTCATGGGCAATGCGGAAGCCCTCGCGCGACGTATTCAGGAAATCGCCTTTCAGTTCTTCTGCGGGTGCATATGCTACGGAATGCACTACCGCATCCAGTTGGCCAAAGTGCTGGTTGAGCTGCGAGTAAAAGGCGTCGATTTCCGCGTCGCTGGAGACATCGCACTGAAAAGCCTGTGCGCCGGGCAGGGAAGTGATCAGGTCGTGCGCCTCGGCTTTCATACGTTCGTTCTGATAAGTAATGGCGAGTTTGGCTCCGGCATCGCTCAGCCGCTGCGCAATGGCCCACGCGATGCTGCGTTTGTTGGCCACGCCAAAAATAACCACGTTCTTTCCCTGCATGCTCAGCATAGCGTCATCCTCAACCGGTGTGAAACCGCTCAGGATATCAGGAACCGCGCAAGAATGGGAGTCACTGCCGCGTCACATCGGCAATGTGAGACCAAACCTCTCTGAAATTTCTTCTTTATAAAAATCTTATGGACAATTTGCTTTGCGGGTTCTAGCATGTTGTGAAATTTCTTTACGTAAATTGCCCTATTTGAATCGGGCAGCTACACTAAATCGCAAAGATCGCTCGTGAAATGTGCCTGGCAGGAGGCCACCTCTATGGGCTTATCGAGACGTGAATTCTTTAAAGTCGGAACCGGCAGCGCCGCTGCGCTTCTCTTAGGGTTTGATGCCCGGCCGGTCATGGCTCAAGCAAGAGAACTTAAGATTGCTCGCACCACTGAGACAAGGTCAACATGCCCTTATTGTTCCGTGAGCTGCGGCGTGATCATTCACACGCTTGGCGATAAGGCCAAGAACGTGACCACACAGGTGGTCCACGTGGAAGGTGACCCCGACCATCCGATTAATCGCGGCACTTTGTGCCCCAAGGGAGCGTCGCTCTTCCAGGAAATCAAGAATGACCGCCGGCTCGCCAAGCCGCAGGTGCGGCGTCCTGGTTCCACGCAGTGGGAAGATATCCCCTGGGACAAGGCTTATGACGAGATCGCCCGCCACATCAAAAAGACGCGCGATGAAACGTTCATTGAAACCGACGCCAACGGCAAGACCGTAAACCGTTGCGAGAGCATCGCCTGGAACGGCGGCTGCACTGACACCAATGAGTTCAACTATCTTGTTGTAAAGACCATGCGCAGCCTGGGGGTCTGCTACATCGAAAACCAGGCCCGTGTTTGACACGGCCCCACGGTCTCAAGTTTGGGACCAACGTTCGGACGCGGAGCAATGACCAATGGCTGGATAGATATTAAAAACGCCGATGTGATGCTGATCATGGGCGGCAATCCAGCGGAAAATCATCCTTGCGGCTTCAAGTGGGTGGTTGAAGCAAAAAAAGTACGCAATGCCAAGCTGATCGTGGTGGATCCGCGCTTCCAGCGGACGGCATCGCAGGCTGATCATTTCTGCCAGATTCGCGCCGGCTCAGACATTGCTTTCCTGGGC
>DATBVH010000151.1:0-9270 GCA_036515395.1 Candidatus Angelobacter sp. | reverse complement strand
TGCTGGACGTGCTGGAGAAGTATGCCAAAGAGAATGGCTATGCGGTAATAATGGACGTTTCCAATCCGCAAACCCCAGTGCTCTACGCGAATCCGGGTACGAACATCACCAAGAATCTGGTGGATGCGTACAATGCGGAATCGCCGGCGACACCCGCATCGAAACCGGCAACCAAGCCCGCGGGTGCCGCAGCTTCGCGGCCTCCGGCATCTGTTGCGCCAACACCAAAGAAACCGTGAGCTTACGGCGCCTTGAGATTGGGCGCCGCAACTAAATCAAGGAGCACCTAGAACTATCATGAGCATGGCACAATTCAGAAACGTGGCACTGACCGTTGGTCTGAGCACAATCCTGGGTACATTTTCCGCTGCACAAAATACAGCGGCGCCGGCGACAAGCGCCCCAGCGGCGAGCACCCCAGCCGCCAGCACCGGCCCAGTACCTACAAAGATTGGCGTGGTTAATATTCAGCAAGCAATCCAGGAATGCGCTGAAGGCAAAAAGGAAATCGACGCTTTGCAGCAGAAGTTCGCCCCCAAACAGGTGGATCTTAAGACGCAGAGTGACGACGTGGAGGCCCTGAAGAAGCAATATCAGGCGCAAGCGGAAAAGCTGAGCGATGAAGAAAGGAACAGCCGGGCCAAGACCATTGAAACCAAGCAGAAAAGTTTTCAGCGCAACATGGAAGATGCGCAAGCCGAATTTCAGCAGGCTGAGCAGGACGTGATCAATCGCATTGGATCAAAGATGGTGGCTGTTTTAGAGAAATATGCAAATGCCAACGGCTTTGCTGTGGTGATGGATGTTTCCAATCCGCAAACATCGCCTGTGCTCTGGGCCACGCAAGGTACCGTGATCACCAAAGAATTGGTGGACGCTTACGACAAAGAGAATCCAGCAGGCGCAACAGCTCCCGCAACCAAGCCTGCGGGCGCAGCACGGCCCGCACCTAATCGTCCGGCGACAACTCCTGCTCGTCCGGCAACAGCTTCTCCGACACCGAAGAAACCGTAATTGTTCCTGAGAAATCACCCAGGCCGCCTGCGCAGGCGGCCTTTTTATTTTGCTTGCAGCGGAACTTCGGCGTGACGCTACGGTGTCAAATCACTTCCATGGAGGTGAGAAAAATGTTCGGAGATACGCTGCTTGAATCTTCATCCGCGCCGCGCAAAGGAAAACGCTGGCCCATGGCAACCGCTTTCACCGCAGAGGCAATGGTGGGAGGCCTGCTGGTAATCATTCCATTGCTTTCCACTGGAGTGATACCCGTATCAGGAATGCCGCCGTCGTATAAGCCAGTGCTGCGCGTGACGGTGGAACCACCGGTAGAGCAAGTTCCCAGTGCCGGATCCAGTACTTCAGGGCCCACATCCTCGGTGCCAAGTTCAACGGTTGTAACTCTTGGCGGCGGCAATCCCAGAATCTGTCTGACATGTATTGCTTCAGACCCGAAGCCCGGCGAAGACGGACCATCTTACAGCCCTTATGTCGGAGACCATAATTTACCGCGTGGTCTGGCAGATGATCATGGTCCCAACGTAAAACCCAGCGGCCCAAAGCGCATCATTTCAGTATTGTCTGAAGGGCAGCTGGTGAATCGAGTGGAACCGGTGTATCCGCACATTGCCGCCGTCAGCGGGATTCAGGGGCTGGTGAAATTGCACGCCATTATCGGGCGCGATGGCAGGATACAGAGCTTGAGCGCAATCAGTGGACATCCTCTCCTGCTGCGCGCTGCGCTTGAGGCCGTGGAACAGTGGCGCTATCGGCCATACGTGTTGAATGGCGAGACCGTGGAAGTGGAGACGTTCATCACCGTCAACTTCAAGAAAGAAATGCGCTAGCCAATGCAATTTCAAGAAACGCAGTTGTGGAAAACTTTGTGCAAATGTGTCTGGCCGTGGAGAGTAGCACAATGATTTTTCAATAAGTTAACGATCTGCCTCACTAGCGTTGCACTTTGTAAGAATTTTATTATCAAGCGGTTAGGCCGAACCGCGCGCGGGCGAACAGCTTGCACCACAAATGGGCATGTACTTTCGTGAAAAACAGGAGATTTGCACATTTAGCGCTCGCAACTTTTCGTTGCCAGCATGCATCACGCGTGGTCACCAACCTTGAGCACGGCAAGGAAGGCCTCCTGAGGGATGTCGACTTTGCCGATGCGCTTCATCCGCTTCTTGCCTTCTTTTTGTTTTTCCAGCAGCTTGCGCTTGCGCGAGATGTCACCGCCGTAGCACTTGGCCAGCACGTTTTTGCGGATGGCCACTACGGTTTCACGCGCAATAATCTTTGCGCCGATGGACGCCTGAATGGCGACCTCAAACATTTGTCGTGGGATAAGTTCGCGCATCTTTGAGACGAGCGCGCGTCCGCGATCATAAGCGAAATCACGATGCACGATGATGGAGAGGGCATCCACCGGATCGCCGGCGACCAGGATATCAAGCTTCACCATGGGCGATTCCCAGCTTCCGGCAAGATGATAATCAAGAGAGGCGTACCCGCGCGAAATGGTCTTTAGCCGGTCATAAAAATCGAGCACGATTTCATTGAGCGGCAGCTCATAAGTCAGCATCACGCGGTTGGCGCTCACGTACTCAAAGCCTTTTTGTTTGCCCCGCTTATCTTCCACCAGCTTGAGAATGCCACCGACATATTCTTCATTGGTCAGGATTGTGGCCAGAATCACCGGCTCTTCAATCTTTGCGATCTCGCTCTGGTTGGGCCAGCGCGAAGGGTTATCGACTTGAATTTTTTCGCCGTCAGTCTTGGTGATGTCATAGCGCACGCCCGGCGCGGTGGTGATCAATTCCAGGCCAAATTCGCGTTCCAGCCGCTCCTGAATAATTTCCATGTGCAGCAATCCGAGAAAGCCGCAGCGGAAGCCAAAACCCAGAGCGGCTGAGCTTTCCGGCTCAAAGAAGAAAGACGAGTCGTTGAGCCGCAGCTTCTCCAAGGCCTCACGCAACGCGGTGTGTTCGTGCGCGTCCACGGTGTAGAGCCCGGCAAAGACCATGGGCTTGAGTTCTTCAAAGCCGGGAAGCGGCTCAATGGCGGGTCGAGCATCGTCCGTGATGGTGTCGCCGATCTTGGTATCAGAAACAGTCTTGTTGTTGGCGACAATGAATCCGACTTCGCCGGCAACAAGCTCGTCAATTTCAACGGACTTGGGTGTGAGCACGCCCAGGGTTTCAACGTCGAGCGTTTTCCCGTTCCACCACAGGCGCACTTTCATGCCTTTGCGCAACGTACCCTGAAATAGCCGGGCCAGCACAATCACGCCGCGATACGGATCGAACCATGAATCAAAGATCAGAGCTTGCAGCGGATTATCGGGATCGCCTTTGGGTGGCGGCAGCCGCTTTACGATGGCTTCCAGCAGCTCCGGCACGCCCAGCCCGCTTTTGGCGCTTACCAGCATGGCATCTTTTGTGTCAAGTCCAACGGTCTGCTCGATCATTTCCTTGGCGCGCGGAATATCGGCGCTGGGCAGGTCAATCTTGTTGATGACCGGGATGATCTCCAGCCCATGATTGATAGCCAGGTAAGCGTTGGCCAGCGTCTGCGCTTCAACGCCCTGTGAGGCATCGACCACCAGCAGCGCACCTTCACATGAAGCCAGAGAACGCGAGACCTCATAAGAAAAATCCACGTGACCGGGCGTGTCGATCAGGTTGAGCTGGTATTCCTGCCCGTCCTTGGCTGTGTACTTCATGCGGACGGCGTGGGCCTTGATGGTGATGCCGCGCTCCCGCTCCAGATCCATGGCGTCCAGGACCTGCTCCTGCATCTCACGTAAGGCGAGCGCTCCCGTCAGCTCCAGGAGCCGGTCAGAAAGCGTGGATTTGCCATGATCGATGTGGGCGATAATGGCAAAATTGCGGATGTGTGCGCGGTCCATGAGGATGGGCTGACTATCTCATTCTAGCATCTGCGGGCGAACTGCCTGCGCGATTCCCTCTCCGCTGGAGATTAAGATCCGCCACTTATGCCCAGGCACGCTGAAAGCATAAGTCCCTCCGGCCTACTCGCACGCTGAAGAGTACGCGTGCTCGCTCAACGGCCATCGGGATGACGGGCTTGTCACTCAATACTGCACGACCACCACAACCTACAACTCTTGCGTGGGATTCAGTTCGCAATTATGCTGCATGTTCCCGGAATCACTGGAGGTTCCAATGCGCCGTCTGCTTACCGTTCTCGCGGTTATTTCCTATGCTGCTCCGTGCTTCACTCAGGCGCAGCTGCCGTCCACGAAAGACTTCATCCGCGTGCAGTCGCCGGTCATTGCGCTTGAACACGTACGCGTGATTGACGGAACCGGAGCGGCGGCAAAGGCTGACCAGACCATTATTATTTCCGGCGGAAAGATCACGGCCATAGGCAATGCGGGAGCAGTGCCGGTGCCGGCCGATGCGAATCGGATGGACATGACAGGCTATTCCGCGCTGCCCGGACTGGTGGGCATGCATGACCATCTTTTTTATCCCAGCGGCGGCGGGCTCTACCATGACATGCCGTTCAGCTTTCCGCGGCTCTATCTGGCGCTGGGCGTGACAACGATCCGCACCACCGGCAGCATGGAACCTTATACCGACCTGGAAATCAAGAAGGCCGTGGACGCGGGAAAAATGCCCGGACCAAAGATCAACGCCACCGGACCGTATATGGAAGGCGAAGGCATTCCGCTGTTGCAACTGCACCAGCTTACCGGGCCGGATGATGCCACGCGCACGGTGGAGTACTGGGTGGCCGAGGGCGCGCGCTCGTTCAAGGTTTACAACTACCTCACGCGCGCGGAGTTGAAAGCGGTGATTGACACAGCGCACAAGCACGGCATTAAAGTCACAGGGCATCTGTGCTCGATTGGATTCCGCGAGGCCGCCGAGCTTGGCATCGACAATCTGGAACATGGGCTGACCGTGGATACGGAATTTCATCCGGAGAAGAAGCCCGATGTATGTCCTAACCCAAACCAGGCAGCGGCGGCAGCAGCCAAGCTGGAAGTTACGAGTGAGCCGATTCAGACAACGATCAAAATGCTCGTCGCAAAACACGTGGCCGTGACTTCAACGCTGCCGGTGTTTGAGCAGATTGTGCCTTCGCGTCCGGACGTGCCGCAGAAAGCGCTGGACATGCTGAGCGACGAAGCGGCCAAGGCATATCATGACAACCGTGAGCGCGTCGCCAAGAACCAGCAGAGCCCGTGGCCCACGATGTTTCAACGCGAGATGGAATTTGAGCGTGCATTCGTGAAGGCCGGAGGAACGCTGCTGGCGGGACTGGATCCAACCGGCATCGGTGGCACCATTGCCGGGTTTGGCGACCTGCGTGAAGTTGAACTGCTGGTGGATGCGGGATTCACGCCGCTTGAATCGATTAAGATCGCGACGCTCAACGGCGCCCAATTTCTGGGAGTGGACAATCAGGTGGGTTCGCTGACGCCGGGCAAACAGGCGGACATCATGCTGGTGAAGGGCGATCCTTCAAGCAAAATTGCCGACATAGAAAATGTTGAGCTGGTGTTCAAGGACGGCGTGGGGTGGGATTCAAAGAAGCTAATTGATTCGGCGAAAGGGCAGGTGGGGATCAGATAGGCTTTTTTACCCCAACCGAAGCGAGGGGGGACCCTGTTTGTAACATGCCCCAGTTGAATGCCAATAAGAGGTGGCGATGAGCAACGTGGAATTCGAGGCGGAGGAAGAGGAGTAGATCAGGTGAGTTTACGGACACAACCCCGTGGTGGGCAGTTTGAATTTCTCTGTTTATTCAAACCATTTGCGGAGCGTCATCTCGAAGGGCGTAAGCGAGACCGCATTGTCATCAGCGGGGGAGTAGCCCTGAGAGACCTTGTGCTTACTTTAAACAAAAGGTCCCTCGCCCCTATTCGGGCGCTGAAGACGGCGCGCCCTCATTGACGGGAACTCGGGATGACGAATCGATTATAAGATGTTGATTGTTCTAATCGTTCAAACTACCCGCAATGTGCCTTTGCTGCGCCTACAGGCAGGAACATTTATGATTGTTGCTGCATGAACAGCCAGACCGGCAGCCAATCCGCGCACGCGTATCTTGCTTTTTGCCAGCAGCATGAAGGGGAAATGATGTCCCTGCTGCGGAAGATGGTAGAGATTGAATCTCCCAGCGACGATAAAGCCGCCGTCGACCGCATGGGCGCATTTTTGGCGCAGGCATTTGAGCGCCTTGGCAGTCAGATAACTTTTTATCCGCAGGAAACAGCCGGCAATCACTTGAAAGCGGAATTTGCCGGCGGAGCTTCTGGCAAGCCGGTGCTTCTGCTGGGACACTTTGATACCGTGTGGCCTATGGGCACACTGGCCAAAATGCCTTTTCACATGAAAGACGGTCGCGCCTTTGGTCCCGGCGTGTATGACATGAAGGCCGGAATCGCCATGATGATGTTTGCCTTGCGCGCGCTGAAAGAAGCTGGAGTGGGGCACCGTCCTGTAACAATCCTGCTGGATACTGATGAAGAAGTTGGCAGCACTACTGGCCGCCCGATAGTGGAAGCGACGGCGAAAGACTGCGAAGCTGTGCTGGTGCTGGAGCCTTCACAGGGGCCGCAAGGCCATTTAAAGACGTCGCGTAAAGGAGTAGGTGATATTACTATCCGCGTTCGCGGGCGGGCTTCGCACTCTGGCGTGGATTTTGAGAAAGGACGCAGCGCCATTGTTGAGCTGGCCCGACAGCTTCTGGAGATTGTGAAATTTACTGATCTTTCCCGCGGAATCACCGTGAATCCGGGCGTGATCCAGGGCGGCACGCGCAGCAACGTGATCGCCGCAGAAGCGTGGGCTGAGGTTGACCTGCGGATTGCCCGCGCTGCTGATGCTCAAGAACTACAACAGAAATTTGCCGCATTGAAGCCTTTCGATCCGGATTGCTCGATTGAGCTGAGCGGCGGCATCAATCGCCCACCGATGGAGCGGACGGAAGGGACAGTGCGTCTGTTCAGCTTGGCCCGGGAGATCGCCGGCAGCATCGGATGGAAACTGGAGGAGTCTTCCACCGGCGGCGGATCCGACGGAAACTTTACATCGGCCCTGGGCATTCCCACGCTGGATGGCCTTGGCGCTCTGGGCGAAGGAGCCCACGCGGCTCATGAGTCCGTTGTAATCCAGGAGCTTCCTCAGCGTGCCGCCTTACTCACCACCTTAATCCAAAGTGTATGAAACATAAGGATTTATTAGAGAACTTAAGACTGAGTTACTTAAAGTCCTTAGTTTTCAATGTTCCTTTGACTCCCCAGTTTTGTTGACCTACAATCGAATTGAATCTAATAAACAACCCATGGGAAGCCTGCTTCAAGGCGTTACCTAGACGGAGCAAAACAATGTTTGGTGGAAAACTTGGTGTACCTGAACTGCTGATTATTTTGGTTATCGCATTGATATTCTTTGGTCCTAGCAAGCTGGGCGATCTGGGCAAAGGCCTGGGCGACGCGATCAAAAATTTCAAGGGCGCAATGAAAGATGGCGAGCAGGGCCCCGCTACACCTGCTGAAAAGAAATAATCAGCGTTTCATTAACCCGGTAATTTTTAACATCTCTGTCACCAAAGACAGAGGCAATCCCACCACATTGGAAAATTCCCCCTCGATGCGGTCGGTCCAGCGTGAAGCGCCGCCTTGGATGGCGTATGCTCCGGCTTTGTCCATTGGCTCACCGCCGGCCACATACTGCTGAATCTCGGTTTCGGCAATTTCACGAAAATAAACCTTCGTTGTGCTGGCACGCGTCTCCGCGAGCGTGCCTTGCGCAACGGTGCATGCAAGCATATTTGGCGCAGCTGTGCTTGGAGGAACTTCGCTCGGCGGAACTGCGCTCGGCATAATCAGGCTTACAGCTGTCGTGACTTCATGGTCGCGTCCCGAAAGCAGCCGCAACATTCGCGCCGCATCCTGCTGATCTTTGGGCTTGCCCAAAACCTCTCCTCTCAGGACGACGATCGTATCCGCGCCCAGCACATAGCTTTCCGGATACTGCGCAGCCACTGCCTGCGCTTTTTCCCGCGCCAGCCGCAGTGCATATGCGATCGGGGCTTCGCCGGCGATTTGATCTTCATTGATGTTCGCGGCATGTACCTGGAACGGAACTCCGATTTCGCGCAACAACTCCTGCCGTCGCGGCGAAGACGAAGCTAAAATCAACTCTGGCTTATTCTGTCGATGCATCCTGAGGGTTATCGAATCCTTCTCAACATACGTGACCACCCGCACTCTTAGCAACGCCATGTCTACAATGCTCGGCGCCAATCTCGCCGGTGACAATTGCAATTTCTCTGTCTGGGCGCCTTCCGCACAAACCGTGACACTTCGCCTGATCAACGATCAAGGCTCTAACGACTGGCCAATGCAATCATCCGACGGCTTCTTCTCACTTCAGGCTTTTGCCCGCCCCGGCGACAAGTACTTTTACATCGTTGATCAGAACAAGCCGGTGCCTGATCCAGTTTCGCGCCTGCTGCCGGAAGGTGTGCACGGACCAACAGAGATCGTCGATCCTGAAAAATTTGCCTGGACTGACTCCGCATGGCACGGCCTTCCGCTACGCGACTACGTGATTTATGAACTCCACATCGGCACGTTTACGCCGGAAGGCACGTTCGATGCAGCCATCGCCAAGCTGCCTTACCTGAAAAAGCTCGGCATCACCGTAATTGAAATTATGCCGGTCGCAGCTTTTCCCGGAACGCGCAACTGGGGCTATGACGGCGTATCGCCTTACGCAGTGCAGGCCAGTTATGGCGGTCCCGCCGGTCTTAAGCGTCTAGTCAATGCCGCGCATGCAATCGGCATGGCCATAATTCTCGACGTGGTTTACAACCACCTTGGCAATGAAGGCAACTACCTGCGGCTCTTTGGCCCCTACTTCACCGCTAAACATCAGACGCCCTGGGGCGAAGCCATAAACTTCGATCAACCCGGCTGTGAAGGCGTACGCCGTTACTTTGCGGAAAACGCTCTCTACTGGGTGCGCGAATACCATATGGACGGCCTGCGCCTTGACGCTGTCCAGACCATCAAGGACGATTCACCGCGGCACATTCTGGCTGAAATCAAAGCCGATGTGGCGGCGCTGGCCACTGAACTTGACTGCCACGTTTGTGTGATTGCTGAAACCGATGAGAACGACGCCAAAATCGTTCGCGCCGCAAAAGCTGGCGGCTATGAACTCGATGCAATCTGGAGTGACGATTTCCATCACGCCATCCATGCGTACTTTACCGGCGAACGCAAAGGCTATT
>DATBVH010000150.1:0-4851 GCA_036515395.1 Candidatus Angelobacter sp. | reverse complement strand
TGATCATTGGTGTTGAGAATGCACACCGTCTCGTGGCTAATCATTTGCGGGGAAGGGCCATGACTCTCTTTGGGAATATAGCCTTCCGCGATGACCCACTCTTTTACTCCGATTGCTTTTGCCATATACGTCCTCTCCCCTTTAATTGGAATAATGGGTTCCAGTCCGTCTGATTCCCCGCGCCAGAAGTACCGCCCCACCAGTGATCAAAGCCAGCGCTGTTGCTGCTCGTAAACGCGCGTTGCGCCTTGCTGTTTTCCTGCGCGCGCTTAACTCCGCCTCCGGGCGCTCTCCCGTTCCGCCGCTTTGCCGGCTTCCGAGCTGGATCACCTCAGCCAGGTGCAGTGCTTCGCGGTCCGTCTGGTGGCTGATCTGCTCGCGACAGCTAAAGCCATCGGCCACAATGATGGTTGAGTCTTCTGCCTCGCGCACCGCGGGTAGCAGGCGGCGTTCGCCGATGGCAACAGAGACGCCGTACTTATCGCTTTCGAATCCGAATGATCCGGCCATCCCGCAGCAGCCCGAGTTCAACACTTGAGCATCCAAGCCGAGCTTTTTCAAAACTGAGTGCTCGGCATCAAACCTGAGCACTGACTTGTGATGGCAATGCCCCTGCACCAGCGCTTTGCGCTTAAGTTGCGGCAGGTGATGATTGCCCGCGTTGTGTTCCAGAAATTCGCTCAGCAGCAAGGTTTGGTCCTTGAGCTTTTGCGCGAGCGGATCATCGGGAAAGAGGTTTGGCAATTCGTCGCGGAAGACCGAGGCACAGCTGGGTTCCAGCACCACCAGCGGCACTCCTGCCATGATTTCTGGTTTCAGGGCCTGCATGACTCGCTGCAGGTAAACCTTAGCCAAATCCAGCATGCCGTAATCGTAAAGCGGACGGCCGCAGCAGAGATGTTGTTGTGGGACTTCAACCGCATAGCCGGCCTGTTCGATGACTTCAGTTGCGGCCTGGGCAGTCTCGGGAAAGAAATAGTTGTTGAAGGTATCCGGCCAGAGAATGACCTTGCTATGCGCGCCGCTGAATCGTGGAACATCTTTGCTGCCCGATCTATTGCTGGATGCCTTATGTTTAAACCAGCTACGGAATGTCTGCGGAGCAAACTCGGGAATGCGGCGTTTTAGCGGCATTCCCGCAGCCAGTTTCGCAAGATGGCTGAGTCCCGGCGTTTGCGTCACCAAGTTCACCAGCCCGGGCCACACTGAGGCAAGCCGCGACCATTGGTCGATCAAGGCAAATGCATAGGCGTACCGGGGACGAATGCGGCCCTCCCAATAATGTGAGAGGAACTCTGCTTTATATGTTGCCATATCCACGTTCACCGGGCAGTCACCCTTGCATCCTTTGCACGCCAGGCAGAGGTCCAGTGCCTCTTTTACATTTTCATCACGCCAGCTTTGCGTGATCACACCGCCGTGCAGCATCTCCCATAAATGGTGCGCTCGTCCGCGCGTGGTGTGCCGCTCTTCATGCGTCACCATGAAGCTGGGGCACATGGTGTCACCTTCGACCGACGCAGGATTTTTCCGCCGGCATTTGCCAATGCCCACGCAACGCAGCGCGGCATGTGCAAAGCTGCGGTAGTCCTGTGGATACTTAAAATGAGTCGGCGGGTCCCAGGGATGGTAATCGGCCCCGAGGCGCAAATTCTGGTCGATGCGGTAAGGATCGACGATCTTGCCCGGATTCATTTTCCAGTCCGGGTCCCATATGGATTTGAATTCGCGAAAAGCCTCGATGAGTTCCTCCCCGAACATCTTGTAAAGAAATTCCGCTTTGGATTGGCCGTCACCATGTTCGCCACTGAAGCTGCCGCCGTATTTCACACAGAGATCGGTCGCTTCTTCCATGAAAGAGCGCCATTTCTTGATCCCCGGAGCGCTTCTCAGGTCGAAGCTCACGCGGCAATGCACGCAACCCTGGCCAAAGTGTCCGTAGAGCGCGGAGTTGTACTCGTATTTGTTGTAGAGTGCGCGCAGCTCGCGAAGATATCCGCCGAGCTTTTCCGGAGGCACAGCCGAGTCCTCCCAGCCTTCCCATGTGTCGGGTTCGCCGGGAATAAAAGCGGTGACGCCCAGCCCGGACTCGCGCACCTTCCAAATATGCTCCATGTCATCCTTATCAGTGAACAGCTTCATGGAGGGCGCATTCGGTTTTGACTTCAACTTGTTCATCACCTCGTGCGCGAGCTGGAGCGCATCCTCTTTCTTGTCGGCTCCGAACTCAGCCATCAGCCAGCCTCTGCCTTCGGGCAGCATACCCAGATACTGTTTGTCCGGCCCTCCTTTTTTCTCAATGTTGCGATAAAGCGTGTCGTCAATTCCCTCCAGCGCCGTTGGCTTGTAAGGATCGATCTCCATCACGTGATCAGCTGCTTCATAGACATCGGAGTAACCGAGCATCAGCACCACGCGCTCCGCTTTGGCGTCGATGAGCTTGCACCTGGCTTCCAGTACCGTTACCAGCGTTCCTTCGCTGCCTACCAGCGCACGCGCAATGTTGAAGCTGCCGTCTTTATTAGGTAGAAGCTCGTTCAGGTTGTAGCCGGAGATGCGCCGAGGAATGTGAGGATATCTTTTCCTGACCAGCTCACCGTATCTTTCACGCAGGGATTTCAGGTAGCGATAGATATCGCCGATGCGACCACCTTGTGCGATGAGGCGGTCCATCTCCGCTTCATCCATCCATCCCACGGTCATGCGCGTTCCGTCATACAGCAGGATCTGCATCTCCTCAATATTTTCACTGGTGCGGCCTGACATTTGCGCGTGTGCGCCACAGGAATTGTTGCCGATCATGCCGCCAAAGCAGCAATGATTGTGCGTCGCCGGATCAGGGCCCCAGTTGAGCATGTTGTTGGTTTCTTTGAGCGCAAGGTTGCGCAATTCGTCGCAAACGGTGCCGGGCAGCACGCGTGCCCAGCGCTCGGCCGCGTTTAACTCCAATACGCCGTGCAAGTACTTTGACCAATCAATCACGATGGCCGTATTGCAGCACTGGCCGGCCAGGCTGGTGCCGCCCGTTCGGGAAAGCAGCGGCGCGCCAAACTTGCGGCAGGCTGCAACCGTTTGAATCACATCTTCTTGCGATTTCGGGATGACCACGCCGATGGGCGGCTGGCGATAATTGGATCCATCAACGGCATACATCGCGCGGCTGCCGGCGTCGAAGCGCACCTCGTCCTGCACCGTCTTTCGCAACTCAGCTTCAAGCGCGTGAACATCCACATGATCTGCAGATCGCCAGTTGCTTGGCCGGGCGGCAATGGTCTGTTTAAGTTCTTCTAGAGGGATCAGCGGGACCTTGCTGGCAGACATCTTTTCTCCTCAGGCGGCAAATTTCTCCGCGTCACGATGTTTCAATTCCAGGCCGAGCCCGGGCCGTGAAAGATCGGGGCGAAGCGCTCCATTCACGAGCTGCGGCAGGCCATCAAAGAACATGCGCTCAATGCGCACGTGATCGTGGAAGTATTCAAGGTTCATGAAGGGCGTAACCGCACAGGCGGCGTGGGTGTGCAGCGCCGGTGCAGTATGTCCGGAAAGCGGAATATTGTGCGCCTGGCAGAGCGCTGCAACTTCCAGGAATCCGGTGACGCCGCCGCAGCGTGAGATGTCGGCCTGCTGTACGTCCACAGCTCCGGCGGAAAGCATGTTGCGGAAATAAAAAATGTCGTAGCCATACTCGCCTGCGGCGATGTCCATCATCACCGGAGCACGGTCACGAATCAGGCGCAGCCCTTCGAGATCGTCCGAGGAGACCGGTTCTTCAAACCAGCGCACGCCGAAGTCCGCGAACCTTTCCGCCTGTACCAGGGCCTGCTTTCGGCTGTATGCGCCATTGGCATCTACGTACAGCGCAGCTTTTGCACCGATAGCATTGCGAGCGACCCGCACGCGCTCAAGATCGCGCTTCATATCGCGGCCGATCTTCATTTTCACGCGCGGGATTCCCTGGTTGACCCAGCCGGAGAGCTGCTTCGCGAGTTGTCGATCAGAATAGGATGTGAAGCCGCCGCTGCCATATATGGGAGCAGATGCTCGCACCTGGCCCAGCAACGTAACCAGCGGCAAGCCCAACAGCCGCGCCTTCAGGTCCCACAACGCGCAGTCGACGGCGGAAATGGCCATGGAGCAGATGCCCGGGCGGCCTAGATTGCGCAGCCGCCGCCACATGCTCTTGTAAGCCGCTGGCGGAGACATTACGTCCATACCATTTATATGAGGCGCAAGAGTGTCATGGATCAGAGTGGCCGTCGCCCGGTCAGCATAGGTATATCCCAAACCCCGCTTGCCGCCACCGGCAACCTCCACCACCACGATGGTTGTCCGGTCCCATTCCAGAGTGCCATCTGCTTCAGGAAAGCCCGTCGGAATTGTGAAGCTCTTTACATTGAGCCGGCTGATGGGAACGGTTTGTGACTGAGTCAGCATGAAAGATGGCCCATACATCGGAGCAGTTCAAAAACCGGGGAACTATATTTTGATGTCTCACGCAGATGGCGGGTAGCTTCACGTTGGCGAGAAGAATAACCTAATATCGCAGTACGATACAAACGTCACAACATCGATCAAGCTGCGAGCATCACAATGATGGTGGAGATAATTTTTCAAGGGGTGGGGAGAAATGGCCAGGAATGAAGTTGTTGTAATTACCGGAGCTTCGGCCGGAGTGGGACGGGCGACGGTGCGTGAATTTGCAAAGCATGGCGCTCGCATCGGGTTGATCGCGAGAGGAACAGACGGGCTGGAAGAAGCCCGGCGGGAAGTTGAGGCCGCAGGCGGACGCGCTCTGGTGCTTCCTGTCGATGTGGCCAAGGCCGCGGACGTGGAAGCAGCCGCGGAGCGGGT
>DATBVH010000149.1:0-3994 GCA_036515395.1 Candidatus Angelobacter sp. | reverse complement strand
TGTTCAAAATTTTGACCAAAGTGGACGTATCGAGCCGCGGGCATTCCAATCCTCGCGAAGCGCATCTGGGAATCGCCAAGGTACCGGATGACCGTCTTGACCGTCTGGCGGTGCAGTACAACCCCAAGAAGCTGACGCATGCCGTGGTGGAATATGCCGATGTGGCGGCGATCGGCCAGGAAGCGCTGAAGGAAACTGCTTTTCTCACGGCTCTACGGACCGTGGATGCGCTGGCCCACGTGCTGCGCGCCTTTGACGATCCATCGATTCCTCACGTAGGCGACATCAACCCGTTGCGCGACGCCAAGACCGTGGACTTTGATTTGATCGTGAGCGATCTGGGACAGGTGGAAAAACGGCTGGAGCGGCTGGAAAAAGACCTGAAGAAGATGAAGAACGCGGAGCTGGAGCGGGAAAATGACCTGATCCTGCGCGCAAAGGCGCACCTGGAAAAAGAGCTGCCGTTGCGCGAGATGGAAATCACCGCCGACGATGAAAAACGTATTCGCGGCTTCATGTTCCTGAGCCAGAAACCGATCCTCTATGTGTTGAACGTGAATGAGTCACAAACGCTGGGCGATGATCTGGAAAAAGCTGTCGCCAAATTTGGATTGCAGGAGATTTCTTCGCGCAAGAACGCCGGGGCAACAGCCATTTGCGGCAAAGTCGAAGCTGAACTCGCGGACATGAGCGATGAGGAAGCGCAGGAATTTCTTTCCAGCTATGGACTCAAGGAAAGCGGCCTGACGCGGCTGATCCGCAAGACCTATGAGCTTCTGGGCGTGATTTCTTTTTTCACCATCGGCGAAGACGAGTGCCGCGCATGGACGGTGCCGCGTGGATCGCGCGCGCAGAACGCCGCAGGCGCAATCCACTCCGATCTAGAGAAGCACTTCATCCGCGCAGAGACCATCCACTGGGACACCTTGCTGGACGCGGGCTCTGAGGCCAATGCTCGCGCCAAAGGTCAGTTGCGGCTGGAAGGCAAAGAGTACATCGTGCAGGATGGCGACGTAATGCACATCCGGCACAGCGGGTAGTTCTGCTATTCTCATTCGTTGAACCCAATTACTACTAGCATCCTGCTGGGCTTGACTGCTGCTCTGGCCAATGGCCTGGGTGGCGCGGTGATTGTTCAGAAAGACTGGGAACGCCGCTATCTGCGCTACTTCGTCGCGCTAGGCGCTGGTTTCATGTTGGGCACGGCGTTTCTGGAAATGCTGCCGGAAAGTATTTCCATCGGTGGACCAAGGGCTTCCCTGCTGATGCTGGGGGGCTATTTTCTAGTCCACTTCTTTGAGCACACCGTTACCGGCCACTTCCATTTCGGTGAAGAGACTCACGCGGAAGAATTTATCCAGCGGAGACGCGGTTACTCCGTCCTTCTTGGCCTGGTCGTCCATACATTTTTTGACGGAATCGCCATTGCTTCAGGCTTTTTGATCTCCGGCTGGCTGGGCTGGATCATTTTTTTCGCCGTAATTCTGCACAAAGTCCCTGAAGGATTCACCGCTTCGTCAATCATGCTGGCCAGCGGGCGTAGCAAGGCCGTAGCCTGGGCGGCTTCCGGAATCTTGGGGTTGGCGACAGTTGCCGGCGTGCTCACCATGACCATTTTTAGCCGCACGCTCACCGCAGGACTGCCACTGGCCGCGGGCGTTACGTTTTACGTTGCCGCATCCGACCTAATCCCTGAGGTGAACAAAGAACCGGGTATCCGGATTGCAATGGTTGTCTTTCTAGGAGTGGGACTGCTGGTCGCGTTGCGGCACTACTTCCACTAGCTTTTTTATCCCGAGCGCAGCGAGGGAACCCTATAATTCGAAGAATCAATGGGCTTCACCATGAGACATCTGCTATGTAAGCAGCATTTAGGGCATGTTTCAATCCAGAGAACCGACCGTGCCTGACACCAATCGTACTGGACCTCAAGAAATCTGAAAGCCGATAGCGCTCCCTCGCTACGCGAGGGATTAAAACAAAATTACTCCACCTGCTGCTTCGCCTTGTAGCCTTCGCGGGCGATGATCTGGTATTTGATTTCCTTGTTTTTCTCGTCTCTCAACTTTAGCGGATGGCCATTTTCATCCACCAGTTCCACCTTGATCTTACGGAAAGAGCCATCTTGCGCGTGGTTGGTGGGATGGTAAGAAATCGCATACTGGTTTCGGATGGTCTGGCCGATATCGCCGAAGATTTCACGCAGCTGGCCGTCAAAGATCGGCTCATACCATTTTCCGCCGGTCATCTTGGAAAACGTCTTCATCTGGTTATCGGCCTGAAGAAACGTCATGTTGCAGCTAAATTCGGTGATGGGGCACAGGTACTTCATCAGACCGTGGGTCTCGGCATAATTCAGCAGGGCCTTGCCGGTGCTCACGGTATAGATAGCTATGTCCTTTGAATCTTTGACTTTCTTGAGCGTCTGGTCCAGCGTGTGCTTGCTAAAACTGTCACGCCCGCTGCTGATAAGAATTATGTATTTACGGCCTTCGATATTCTCCAGCCGGTCAAGCGTGTCATAGAGCGAATCGAAAAGGTTCGTCTCCTGGCTCATGGCCATGCCGGGCTGCAAACTGCCGACCGCACCCATGATCGCCCGCTTGTCCTGTGTGAAATCCTCAAGGATATGCGCCTTAAGATCGTAGGAGATCATGGCGATCCAGTCGTCTTTTTTCAGTGTCTGGGCAAACACGTATGCCGATTTTATGGAATCAATCTGGAAGGTATAGAAATACTGATTGTTGGAAAACTCCACCAGCATTACAGCCGTGATCGGGGCCTGAATCTGGTTGAAGTTCGTGATGGTCTGGGGGACGTTATCCTCCAGGATTCGGAAATTTTCCTTTTTCAGTCCGGGGAGAAAGGTGCCGTCCTTGGAAAGCACTCCCACGTCGACCGTAACCAGCTGAGAAGCCACGCGCATGGAGAAATCATCCAGTCCCTCAACTTTCTTGGGAGCCTTGGGCGCGTCATCTTTCGGCGGCGGTTCATCCTTCTTTTTGGGCACGGCGATTGGGCCGATATCGCCCTGCGGCCCTCCCGCTTCAGCGGGTGAATTGGCTTTGGGGGTAGGAGTGGGACTGGCCTGGTCTTGCCCGCTTTGGGCATGCGCTAGAGGGCCAACCAGCCATAAGCCCACGATCAATGAAACTGTTGCAAACAAACGCCAGCAGGCGTTCGCCTTAGAAATACGATGAGGTTGGAATGCGTGTATTAAGAGCATTTCACACTGCCTTTTTATGAGGTTCTACATTAGTATAGATGCACGAACTCAGCTTTTTAGAAGCCATTTTTCCCCGCGCTGCAGGGCCTGTTCGTACGATTGTATTCGCAGCACTGGTTTGTAGTATGAAAAAAGCCGTTGTACTGCTGAACGTCCTCTTCGTCTTTCTGAGTCTGGCCCATGCCCAGACGAGCGCCCCCAGCCTGCCCGCCCAGCAAGATACTGCCCCAACAAAGATTATGAAGGTGGACGACGTGCGTCCGGGCATGAAGGGCGTTGGCTATACAGTTTTCCAGGGGACCAAGCCAGAACCCATGGGAGTGGAAGTGCTTGGCGTGCTTCGCAACCTGAACGGCCCCAAGAGTGACGTGGTGCTGGTAAAGCTCGTCGGCGAGAAGCCCGAGTTCACCGGCGTGGTGGCAGGTATGAGCGGCAGCCCGGTCTATATCGACGGAAAGCTCCTGGGCGCAATTGCCTACCGCATCGGCCAATTTTCCAAAGAGCCGATCGCCGGCGTAACTCCCATTGAACAGATGCTGGAGATCAACGAGTTTGACCAGAGCATCCCTCAAGGCGGCGCAGCAGCCGTAGCGCGAGTGACTGGCGCGTCAAGAACCAGCACGCCCGGCAAGGATGACAGCAATCCGATCCAGAGCTATGCGCAGTATCTCACTCCGATTGACGCTCCGTTCGTCTTCAACGGATTCAATGAAGCGGCCATTAAGCAATTTGCGCCGGCTTTGTCAGCGGTCGGCATTACGCCGGTAA
>DATBVH010000148.1:0-2479 GCA_036515395.1 Candidatus Angelobacter sp. | reverse complement strand
TGAAGACTTCAATGACGGAGGTTCAGTCAGCACAGCCGTGCCTCTCACCGGCACATACGCCATGGCAGCCAATGGGCGCGGAACGCTCACCCTGAATACCACTGCGGGAACATTTTCCTTTGTCATCTATCCTTCCAGCGGCGGCGTTCTGGTGCTTGAAATTGATAGCCGCTTTCTGACCTCCGGCGCTGCCTTACAGCAGCAGACTACGCCATTCACCGCAGGCTCTTTCCAGGGAACTTATGGAATGAATTTCACCGGCGCCAGCGGCGGCGGATCAGAGCTGGATTCAATTGCGGAATTTACTGCCGACGGCGTCAACAAGCTCAACGGCATTATCGATATCAACAACAGCGGCGGCATCACCTTTGGGCAGTCGATGACCGGGACCTTTGTTGCCAATTCCAACGGCCGCGATGCACTGTCCCTGCAAACGCCATTGGGCTCCCAGAGCACGATCATGTATTTAGTAAATCCCAACCGAGCCCTGTTCATTGAAGTTGATGGGAACCTGGTTGCGGCGGGAGATATTCGACACCAGTAGAAAAGAAAATTACAAAGCGTTCACAAAGGGCGGCAGAGATGCCGCTCTTCCTTGTGGTCATCTCGGCTGGCAAGAACAAGAAGGCGGAACGCCTGTGCTGCGCGTCCCGCCTTTGGCTCTCAGAAAGAGCTAACGTCAATCCTTTAGAAAAACCGATTAGTAAACCCAGTTACGGCCGTTCCAGTACACCCAGCGCCGTCCGTCCCAGCGCCTGTTGTAGCCGTCATAACGGCGATCGTTGTCATAGCGCCCGTAATATCCGCGGTCATCGCGGTCGCGATAAACTCGGCGGTCGTCGCGGTCTCCATCTCGATCCCGATAGACCCGGTAGTTGTTGTAGCCGCGATCTTGGTCGCGATCCCTGTCCCTATCTCGATCCCTGTCTCGGTCGCGATCTCTGTCATGGTCGCGAAACGCCACATCCTGTTGAACAACTTGAGCCGATGCCAAAGCCGAACCGCCGGTAATCAGTGCCGCTCCTACTAACATCATTCTTAAATGATTCATATAATCTCCTCCGATTTTCGCCAGGCCCGACTTTCTTTTCCCACGTTTGCTTCAGGTCTTAGCTTTTCGTTCTGCTTATACAAACCCCGCTTGCCCGCCTTGGTTTTGAAAGCCCTGTAACGATTCTCTAAGCCCTGTAACGAAATGTTGGGTTTTGTAAGCCAGCCAACTTTCTGCCGGAAATCGGTAAATTTTTCTGTTCTGAGTGGCCGATTCACCGTGTCTAAGCATCCAAGGTTGCTGGAAGAAAGTTCGCTTGAGAGGTGCTCCTTGCCACATTTTCCCCCGATGAGTGAATCCGAGCAGTTGCTACAAGCGCTAAGGCAATGCGGCGACCAATTGGCGCTGTGGATCAGTAAGTCCCCGGCCAATGCCTGCCTGTTAGTTGAAGATCCGGCAGCCGCTATTGAAGCCGCGACCGCCCCCACTGACCTGGACCTCGACACCATGCGCGAACTGGAATCTGTTTTGCTTAGTCTTGCGCAGAAACTCGATCTGCCCCCGACCATGCGCATTGAGACAGATTGGAGCAAAGTGTCTTAAACCCTGTCCTGGCCGAGGCGCTTAAGAAAGCGGCGAAAATTGTTACATATTGTTGTGCGCCAAAGCCGAAACCAGCACAGCGTTGCGAGTAGTTTCTTTAGGCAAACAAAATGGCCCGAGCTTTCTGCAAGCTCGGGCCATCTCATTATTGAGTAAGGGGGGTCATCCTACTCAAATCGTAAAGCTTCTATCGGATCCAGCATCGCCGCTTTCCGCGCCGGATAAAATCCGAAGAAGATTCCCACCGCCGTTGAGAACACCACCGCCGCTCCCACCGCCACGGGTGAAATCAAAATGCTCCAGCCCAGGACTCTCGTGATGGTCATGGAAGAAGCCACACCAAACAGGATCCCCAGAATTCCTCCGGCCATGCTCAGCACCACTGACTCGCTCAGGAACTGCCGCAATACGTCGGACTCAGTAGCACCAATCGCAATGCGGATGCCGATCTCCCGCGTACGCTCCGTCACCGAAACCAGCATGATGTTCATAATCCCAATTCCGCCCACGATCAGCGACACGCCGGCAATCGAAGCCAGCAGCAGCGTCATGACCTTGGAAGATTCATCTGCTAATTGCGCCACGTCTGCCAGATTGCGCACGCTGAAGTCGTCATCCTGCCCTGCGCGAATGCGATGCCGGTCGCGCAGCAGTGAAGTAATCTGACCCTGCGCCGCATAGCTGGCTGACTGCGACGTAGCCGAGGCCATGATGTATTGCAGCCAGTCCTGCCCCGTAATCTTCTTTTGCAGCGTGGTGATCGGCACAAAGACTCCGTCGTCCTGGTCCTGCCCCATGCCGGACTGCCCTTTCGCCTGCAGCACGCCCACGACCTGAAACGGCAGGTTGCCAATGCGTACCGTCTGGCCCGTGGAATCGCTGTTT
>DATBVH010000147.1:0-5739 GCA_036515395.1 Candidatus Angelobacter sp. | reverse complement strand
GGACGAAATCGCGAAATCGTACCGCGGACGCAGGGTAGTGAATGGCGTCAGTCTTCATATCAATCAAGCTGAAGTAGTGGGCCTCCTAGGACCCAACGGCGCCGGCAAGACCACATCTTTTTACATGATTGTGGGGCTGGTGCCCCCGGATAGCGGCCGTATTCTTGTGGATGGCCAGGACATTTCCAACGTTCCCATGTACCTGCGCGCGCGGAATTTTGGCATCAGCTATCTTCCGCAGGAACCCTCAGTCTTTCGCAAGCTGAGCGTTGAAGAAAACATTATGGCTGTGCTGGAAGTGCAGCCTATCTCATGGCAGGAACGCCGTCGCAAGCGTGATCAGCTCATCGATGAGCTGGGGCTTGGCCATATCCGCAACAATATGGGCTATGCACTTTCCGGTGGTGAGCGGCGCAGAGTGGAAATCGCGCGAGCTTTGTGCATTGCGCCCAAGTTCATTCTGCTGGATGAACCGTTTTCAGGCATTGATCCCATTGCCGTGCTTGATCTACAGAAGATAATTTTCGATCTAAAGGGAAGCGGCATCGGCGTTTTGATCACTGACCATAACGTGCGGGAAACGCTGTCAGTAACCGATCGCGCTTATATCATCAATGAAGGCCGTATTTTCCGCACCGGAACACCGGAGCAGCTTGGCAACGACCCAGAGGTAAAGCGAGTCTATCTGGGGGAGAGTTTTTCATTTGTTTAGATTTGAATAAAAATTGGTTGAATTACGACGGTACTCTTTTGGGCCGCGGCCCAGCATGTGATAGTAGAATTTAACTAAAGAAGCAGGGATGGTTTTACTCCAAAACAAACTGAACCTGAGAGTCTCGCAAAAGCAGATTCTCACTCCAGGGCTGGTCCAGATGGTGAGCGTGCTTGCGCTCAACAAACTGGAGCTCAAGGAGATGATCAACACGGAAATGGTGGAGAACCCCGTGTTGGAGGAGCTGGATTCCACCGTCCCATTGCTGGATGAAATTGCCGGAAAGCAAGAAGCCCACGAACGCCAGGACGCAATAGACATCAAAGAGAAAGATGAAACCGGCCCCGAGGCCGAAAAGAAAGATCCCTTTGATGAGATAGATTTTGGGTCGTTCTTCCGCGACTATCTCGATCCTGGCTACCGTAATTCGGCCGATCTGGAAGAGATTGACCGTCCTTCTTTTGAAAATTTTCTTTCCAAGCCCGGGACTCTCTCTGACCATCTCATGTGGCAACTGGGCTCTGTCACTGTTCGTCCTGCTGTGTATGCGGCAGCGGAACTGGTGATCGGCAACTTGAACGAAGAAGGTTATTTAACTGCATCGGACGATGAATTAATGGGAGTGGCGCACGCGCAGGAATCGGAAGATCCTGTGCCTGAAACTGCATCCAAAGATGCCGAATTGTCCGATGCGCCAGCCGAACCTTCTCATCTTGAACTGATCGTCTCCCATGAGCCTACGCCGGAAGCGGTTGCTGCGGAGAAGCACAATGGTCTTGCGCCGGTGCTGCAGTTTACGCGTGATGATTTGCGGGAAGCGATATCGCTGATTCAGCATTTTGATCCAGTCGGCGTAGCAGCGCGGGATCTGCGTGAATGCCTCATGGCACAGCTTGAGCATCTGATCAAAACTCGAGACATGGAGGGATCTGATGATCCTGAAAACGATCAGGTAGTTGAAGACGCGTTGAAGATGGTGGATAAACAGCTCCACTTTTTGCAGAACAAGCAATATAAGGAAATCGCCAAGGCCATTACACGTCCCATGGAAGCAGTGATCCAGGCGCATGAGTTCATTCGCACGCTCGATCCCAAGCCCGGGCTTCGTTACAACAAAGTTGAACCCAAGCTGATTGAGCCAGACGTAGCTTTTGTGAAGCACGGCGATGAATACCTGGTCCTGATGAACGATGAAGATCTGCCCCAGCTCCGCGTAAGTCCGACCTATCGCAAGATGTTAAATAACCAGAATGGCGGTGTTGAAAAAGACGTTAAGACCTACGTAAAAGAGCGCTATAAGTCTGCGGTACAGCTGATCAAGAACATTGAGCAGCGCAGGCAGACGATCCTCAAAGTCTGTTATGCCATCATCGGACGTCAGCGCGACTTTCTTGATCAAGGCATCGACCAGCTCAAGCCCATGATGATCAAAGAGGTAGCAGAAGAGATTGGTGTGCATCCATCCACGGTGAGCCGGGCGGTGGCCAGCAAGTACGTTCATACATCGCAAGGCGTATTTGAACTGCGCTACTTCTTCTCTGAGAGCGTCCAGGGGCCTGAGGGCGCGGGCACATCCCTTTTGATTCTGAAAAGGCGCGTGAAGAAATTGATCGAGGAAGAAGACCCGGCGCACCCGCTCACAGATGACCAGATCACGCGTGTTTTGCAGTCGCAAGGCATTCAGGTAACGCGACGCACGGTGGCGAAATATCGCGAAGATATGAAGATACCCAGCACACACCAAAGGAGGACGAAGAGCTAAATCGGGAAGCGCGGCCACATCCGAGCCGGCGCTTTTTGGGCAGACGTTGAAAAAGCCGCCTGTACCCGTGCCGTATCTCCCAGAGCATCCGGCAGGCGACTCTCAGTTGGACCCAATTTCAGGAGGGAGTCAATGAACGTCGAATATACCGGCCGCCAGTACGAAATCACTCCTATCACCCGCAAGCAGGTCGAAGGCGGGCTCGAAAAAATCCAGAAAATTCTTGGCACATTTGAAACGCACGTAATTCTCTCAACGGAGAAGCGCCGCCATATCGCGGAGATCACTATTACTGTGCGCAATCATTCCCCTATCGTCGGCCTGGCTGAGGCCCAGGAGATGAATGCAGCAATAGGAGGAGCGCTGGATAAAATCGAGCGCCAAGCCGTGAAGTACAAGACGCGCTGGAAGAGCAAGAAGCGCCAGGCGCGCAAGAAGATGGAATTGGCTGGCGAATCGCAACAGGAACCCACGATCGCCATTGCAGTGAACGGCGACCTGACGACAGCAGTGCCGGTAAAAGTCCACAGTTTTCCCAGTAGAGTAAAGGTCACTGAGACACACGTAGTCAAGAGTTCTGATTCCGTCTCATACAAGCCTCTGACTCTGGAGGAAGCAGTAAAGGAAGCCGAATTCCGCGACCGTGAAGTATTTGTCTTCCGCGATTTGGAAGGCCGCGTCAAGGTACTGCATCGCAAGCGCGACGGCAAAATGGAGTTGATAGAAGCGCCGTAGATGGCGGTTGAGAGCACGAAAAGGGGCACCCATTTCGAGGTGCCCCTTTCATATTATCGGCATGCTTTCGGCACACCGAGTCCGTGTTTCGGAAGGAAATGTTAGGCTGCCCTCTCCAGTTCGCGGAGCATGTCTGTGCGTTGCGCTCCGGAGTTATCGTTGTAATCGGTGATGCCGGCGATTACGGTTTCACCTGCACCCTGGCCATAGAAGTAGCTACGCTCCGCTGTACCTTCAAGCCCGAGCAGCACCGGCATGGCAGCGCTGGCCGCCGCAACTCCGTAGTCCATGATGCCGTGTATTTTGAAGTCGTACAGCCGAAATACGCCAAGCTCGTAATCGGTGCACAGTGCGTTTACCAGGACCGATGCTCCCAGCGCAAAGCACGCGTTGGAAGCCCTGCGGCTGCGGTTGCGGAAAAGAAAGCCCGCCAGAATGTTTGTCCCGGCATGGATGTAATCGATAATGCCGTGGGTTTTGGAGTCAATAACTCCGGGTAATGCGTCAGAAATAAGTCCTGCCATGAAAAATGCCTCCTTGATGATTAAGTTGTGATGATTGAGTTGTGAATTGATGTCAGGCTGCGGGCCGCTTTTGTTTGGCGCCACTGCTGAACAGTTCGATCATTGCGCGATTAAATGCTGGGATGTCGTCCGGCTTGCGCGCGCTCACCAGATTGCCGTCGGTAACTGCTTCCTTATCGACCCATTCCGCGCCAGCATTGCGGAGATCGGTTTTGAGAGAAGGCCATGACGCGATCTTGCGCCCGCGCGCTACGCCTGCTTCAATGATGGTCCAAGGGCCGTGACAGATTGCCGCCACTGGTTTGCCGGAATCGAAAAATGATTTTACGAAGGCCACGGCCCTGGGTTCCATGCGAAGTTTGTCTGGGTTGATAACGCCGCCGGGAAGAAGCAGCGCGTCGAAGTCATCCGGCTTTGCGCTGTCCAGGGTCAGATCTGCGGGAACTTCCTTGCCCCACTTCGTCATATCCCATCCTTTTACAGGGCCATCTTTCAACGACACAACTTTCGTTTCAGCGCCGGCTTTGTCCAGAGCCTCACGCGGTTGCAAGAGTTCAACTTGCTCAAAACCATCTGTTACCAGGATTGCTACTTTCTTTCCTTGCAAATTTTCATTGGCCATTTCTAAGATTCCTTCCTGCAGAATTAATGCTGTTGATCAATAACGTGCCTGGAAGTATGGAATCCGCGCCGGGGGTGAGCCGGCGCGGTCTGTAACGAGTTGACAATGCGACTAAGCTGCAGCTGCGCCGTTAGCCCAGGGATCAAGGACCACTTTGTTGCAGTGATCCTGCTTGTCCCGGAATATTTTGTACATTTCCGGAGCTTTATCGATGGGCACGCGATGGCTCACGACGAAACTGGGATCAATTTCGCCGCGCTCAATGCGGTCCAGCAAGGGTTTCATGTAGCGCATCATGTGCGTCTGTCCAGTTTTCATGGTGATTGCTTTGTTCATGTACTGGCCTAACGGCATTTTGTCGACAAAGCCGCCATACACGCCAGGGACTGAGATAGTGCCGCCTTTGCGGCAGGCCATAATGCACTGGCGCAGCACGTTTGGACGATCCGGTTGCATGCGCAACACTTGCTTTGTTCGGTCTATAGCCCAAATGGGGCCGTGATAATGCGCTTCCATACCGACGGCATCCATGCACGCATCCGGGCCAATGTTGCCGGTCATATCCTTGAGAAGCTGGACCACATCGTCCACCTGCTCATAGTTGATGATCTCTGCTCCCGCCTCCTGCGCACGCTGGAGACGATACTCAAAGCGGTCAATGGCAATCACGCGTTCAGCACCGAGCATAAATGCGCTCTTGATGGCAAACTGACCCACGGGACCACAGCCCCAGATGGCGACTGTGTCTCCGGGCTGTATGTTGCAGTTTTCCGCACCCATATAGCCGGTGGGGAAAATGTCCGAGAGGAACACGACTTTCTCATCGGGAATTCCGGCGGGAATCTTTAACGGCCCAACGTCAGCAAAGGGAACGCGCGCGTATTGCGCCTGACCGCCAGCGTATCCGCCCAACATGTGCGTATAGCCGAACAGTCCGGAAGGAGAATAGCCCATGACCTTTTCGGCGATCCAGTAATTCGGGTTGGAATTATCACAGCATGACCATAATTGCTGCTGACAGAAAAAACACCTGCCGCAAGCAATGGTGAACGGGACAACCACCCGGTCGCCCACTTTGAGTTTGTTGCGGTCGACACCCGCGCCGATTTCCACGACTTCGCCCATAAACTCATGGCCCATAATGTCGCCCTGTTCCATGGTGGGCATATATCCGTCGTATAAGTGCAGGTCAGAACCGCAGATGCACGTGCTGGTAATGCGAACAATTGCATCGCGGGGATTCAGGATTGTGGGATCCGGCACGTTCTCAACACTCATTTTTTCCGTGCCCATCCAGCAAACAGCTTTCATGAGGCCCTCCTTCTGGCTTCTGCGATATCGGCTAGGTTTCCTTCGCCCCTGATGGGATCATCAGGATTGAGAA
>DATBVH010000146.1:0-10886 GCA_036515395.1 Candidatus Angelobacter sp. | reverse complement strand
AGAGGACCGAATGCCTGCGAAAAGTTTGAATAGCAGGGCGCCGCATGTGCCGGCGTTCCTGCCGTGCAGGAGTTCGGCTTGTTGAGGTCTGACATGTAGTTTGCCAAAGCGCTGACGTTCACTCCACTCACAGTGGTGTTGACGTAGCTAAAACTGCCAAATTGCGTCGCAAGGTTTTGCGAGTTGTCATACACATGGCTGAAATCCACGCCGAACTTGATGCTGTGCTTGCCATGGTTCCAGTTCACTGTGTCGGCAACCTGCCAGCGCGACTCATCCGGGAAGCTGGGACGGATCAGGAACGTTGGCGTACCAAAGGTAAATCCATTAGTGATGGTGACCTGCGGAGGCAAACCGAGTGGATTTGTAAAGGTAGGTGTGTGGAGCAATGTGTTCTGCTCAAATGGCGTTGGCGTTTGAGTGTTCTCAAACTCGAAATCGCGTCCGTACTGGTACCGCACTTCATTCGTAATATTCGAGTTGAAAGCAGTATCCAGCTTGCCTACGCCCCACGTGTCCTTTACATAGTCATTGCCAAAGCTGGCAGCGCCAAAGGTGTTGGTGGCTTGGGTCTGGATTCCAGCAGGTGAAGCCCAACGCATCCGATTGAAAGTGAATGACGCATGGTTCTTCTGGTTAACCTGCCAATCCAATTTCGGCAAAACAATGTCCTGATCGCCCTTGCGCGGGACAGATCCGGTCATGCTGGCCAGCCCTGTCAGATCATTGTTGTAGATCTGCTGTGCCTGGGCGGTCGTTACGCCTAAACGCTTGGACAGCGTAGTGATGTCCGCTGAGAGCGCAGGACCAAAGAACGTCTTTGGGCTGCTGGCAGTTGCTGTTCCTGGGAAATTGCGATGGAAACCGTCATAAGCGAAGAACCAGAACAGCTTGTCTTTTACGAGCGCTCCGCCAACGCCTAGGCCCCACATGTCTCTCTTATCGGTTGGCTTATACGGGTTGGTGGTGAACACGCCGGGGCTGGTCTGCGAGGTCAAAGTAGTGAATGCATTGGCCGCGCCATAATTGTTGTCACGATCGTAATAATAAAGCTCGCCATGCAGGCTGTTGGTGCCGCTCTTGGTCACGGTATTCACCACGCCGCCGGCAGATCGTCCGTATTCAGCAGAGTAGTTTGAGGTGTTGACCTGGAATTCTTCCACGGCAGCCTTGGGGGTGGAATAACCAACGCGAGTGCGGCCGCGCTCTTCAGAAAAGAACGCCTGATTGTTATCGGCACCATCAACTGTATTGTTGTTGAGCAGTGTGCTCATGCCACGGAAGCTCAAAAGGCCAAAGCCGCTTGAGTCGCTCACCACGCCGGGGGTGAGGATGGCAAAACTGGACCAGCGTCCGCCATTGATCGGCAGGTTGGAGATAGCAGTTTGATTCAGAGTGGGAGCAAAGTCGGCCGAAGTGTAATTGATCTGCGGCGCTTCGGCAGTCACTTCCACCGTCTCAGAGGCGCCGCCCACTTTTAAGCGAGGAGAAATCTCTGTGACGCTGCCCACTTGCACAATCACCTGCTCGGCTTTGTAAGCCGCGAAACCTTTTTCGTTGACACTCACCGTGTACGAGCCCGATGAAAGCTTGGAAATGCGGTAATATCCGGATGCGTCAGCGGTGACTTTTTGCTCCGCGTTTGTTCCGTTGTTGTGAACCGTGACGGTTGCGTTTGCGACCACAGCGCCATTACTGTCGTAAACCGTTCCACCAATGGCGCCATCAGTGGTGGACTGTGCGTAGAGCAGCGCGCCGCAGGTTGCGGCGAACAGCGCTACTGCGAGCAGCCGTTGAATTGAACTCCAAAAGCGTGACATCATTCTCTCTCTCCTGTGAAAGCTTTCAGCGTGGCGGGACCCCGGGAAATCTAGGGCACCCATAATAGTCGTCAATGGTGTAAATGCAACCTAGAAATTGGTTTTACCGCGTATTTGCCGCTTAATCCTAGCCCACGATTGTTGCTGGAAGATGAACGAATCGAAAAATGTTTGTGGAACTCCTGTGGATGACTGTGCAAAAGAGAGACTTACGCCTGTCCACCTATGAAATATGGAAAATTCGGGCTGCTTATGGCAAAAAATGGCTGGTTGCGCACCTCAGCTGATGTAGGCTACCTTCATGAAGAAAGTCCCACCTAAGGATGGGGTGCCTCCGTTGACCTGGACCGAGACTTTTAATTGCGATATCTGTGGCAAGCAGAAGAGTACGGTAGACCACTGGTGGCTCGCCTGGAGCGAGCCCTTTAGCCCTCATACCGAGGCGCCGGAACGCCAGATGCTCAAGATTTATCCCTGGGAAAACATGCTGGCGCATGACTCCACAGCAAAACATCTTTGCGGCCAGGCATGCCTGCAGAAACTGGTGGACCGCTGGCTCAATGTGGAATTAGGCACTACCCATGCCGCGGCGTCGCACCCGGGTAAATAATCAATCGCAACCAATTTGATTCTTCACTGACAGTGGATGTCGATACGTCTCGGCAGCATGAGAAACCTTAGTCGGCTTTTTTGCGGAAGCCGGCCCCTATCTGGCAGGTTTCAGTGCAGTGCTTGTTTTTGCAGCACACCAGCAGCGCGGAAACAGAATGTTTAAAGATGAGTTGTTCCTGCGTATTTGTCTCAAGCACGATGGAATACTTATCAAACGAGCGCACGCTTCCTGAGACCTGAGCTCCATTCAGCAGATGGACGGTGATGTGCTTCCCGCCCGCAAGGGCTACGTTAAGAAACGATTCCTGAACGTTAATGATTGACATGATTGAGCCGTGGCCCCTATATCTTTTGCGCCATTGGCATACGGCGTCCCGGCCAAGCCCGACCGGGCGTGCCACTGATGCTGCCTAAAATAGTGCTGAATTTGCCATAAGTCCAATATATAATTGGACTGTGTTTAATAGGCACTGACTATGGAAGTCCACCAGCTTCGATATTTCTGCGCGGTTTCGGAAACCGGGAGTTTCACGCGCGCAGCCGAACGAGAACAAGTCGCACAGCCTTCATTGTCCCAGCAGATCATGAAGCTGGAAGAAGAACTCGGTGTTCGCCTGTTTGATCGCCTGGGACGCACCGTCCGGCTTACAGGCTTCGGACAGGTGTTTCTTCCCCGCGCCCGTGCCATTTTGGGAGAGCTAAAGGCCGCCAAGGATGAAGTCGCGGAGAGACAATCGGCCGTTGCCGGACCGGTGAGCATTGGCGTGATCCCCACCATTGCGCCGTATTTTCTGCCTTTGCCGCTGGCATTGTTTTCGCGGAAATATCCGCAGGCCTCCATCACCGTAGCGGAAGACGTTACGGCCCGGCTGATGGACCGGCTCCGTGCGGGGCAGATTGACCTGGCAATACTGGCAATGCCGCTTCGCGGCCATGACGTGGAAACTTTTAACCTGCGAACCGAACGATTATTTGCCATCCTGCCGCGCGCGCATCGGCTGGCAAAAAAGCGCAAAGTCACGATCAAGGAATTGCGCGATCAGCCTTTTCTTCTATTGCGTGAAGACCACTGCTTTCGCGATACCGCCATTGAAGTCTGCAAACGGGCGCGCGTGGTCCCGAAAGTGGTGTTTGAAAGCGGGCAGTTCAGCAGCATTTTGGCAATGGTCGGCGCCGGACTCGGAATTTCTATTGTTCCGGAAATGGCGGTGGAGCAGCGGCCCGATTGCGCTTTTGTCCCCATGTCCGATGAGCGCGCTTCACGCACAATTGGCGTGGTCACGCTCAAAGGACGCTACCTAAGCCGCGTTCAACAGGCGTTTTTGGCGCATTTGCATACGTTCTCCCAAAAAGACAATTAGCGGAAATTTTATTCCTCGCCGTGCAGTAGCGCGATGGGCGGCATTGCGGCTAGCATTTCCATGTGCGCAACTTTCAGATCTTATTTGACGACGCTGAACCTTCCCGCATCGAACATCCCGGCTTTGCTCCCTATGGCACATTGGGATTTCCTCCGGCGCACAGCGAGCGCCCCTGGAGTTATGCCAATTTTGTTCAGTCGATCGATGGCGTAGCTTCCTTTAAAGGTCCGCATGCTGCCGGCTCGGATATTTCGCAATCGGCGGAAGATCGCTGGCTGATGGACCTGTTGCGCGCTCACGCTGACGCCATCATCACGGGCATTCACACGCTGGTGGAAGAAACGCTGAACGCACCCAAGCTCAACGAAGGCCGAGGGCCTGTCTATCGGATCGATGAGGAACCGCTGCGCAACCTGCGCACCAAGCTTGGCCGCAAGCGTGAGAAGGTGATTTTTGTTACAGCCTCGGGCAGCATTGATCCGCGAGCTTATCGTGTTTTTGATGGCGACCAGATGGATGCGCTGATTCTTACCACGCGGACGGGAGCATTGCGTCTGCAAGGGCGGATTGGCCAGGAGCGCCTGATTATCGCCGGCCAGGACAAGACGATTGACCTGCCTGCGGCAATGCGCACGCTGCGGAGTGAGATGGGTATTGAGCATCTGCTTTGCGAAGGCGGCCCAACGCTGTATGGAAGCATGGCTCGAGCAGAACTGATTGACGAGAAGTTTGTAACGGTTTCACCCGTCGAGATCGGCCTGCTTGTGCCCCCGGAACAGGACATTACACCGGCGGGAACGGGGACTCAACTCAATGTGCGGCCCACCACTTTTATGTTTCCGGGCTTTACCAAGGAAACCGCTCCTTGGTGGCGATGGATGAGCTGCCGCCGGGTTGGCGATCATCAGTTCAATCGGTACCGAAGGAAATGAAGAGTCTTACCACTGATTACGCTGATCGGACAAGCAGATTTCTGGGAACACAAGCCAAGGGAATCCCTGTTAAACCCTATTTTCTTCCTGCCGCATCGACGCTTCGCGTGGGATCCGCTCCTTTCCATGTAACATCAGCCGTTGGTCCATAACTTGAAGGTACAGACTTTCCCAAAAGCCGCAGATAAACGCTAAGCTGAGTGCGGTGATGGGTGGTATGCAAAACACGCCGCCAGAAAACCCAGATGCGCTCGCGCTGCACGTCAAAGAACGGCACTACTTCCAGCCACCATTTCTGATCGCGGTCCGCCATCCGCGCCAGCCGTGGCGCGCATAGCTCCTGATTGCGCCGCCAAAAACCTTCCGGTGTGAGATCTTGCGGCAACAGCGCGGCGGCTTCCGGTTCGCCGCCAAGACCAATAAATTCAGCAAAGAATCGCCGCTCGGAAAGCAGCTGGTGCTTCATGATCTCGAGCACGGTGGACGATTTTTCCGCCGACTTAAAACCCATATCTTCCGGGCCAAACTGGCGCCACAAGCTCACCACTTTGTTTGTCTCGCTCGCGTACGTATCGAGCAGATGCTGGAATACGGGGTCTGCCGCGCGCGGAATCTGCGATTCCGGAATTGCCGTGTATTCATATTGCATTGGCATGAGGGCTGTCTCTTTGCCTGAATTTTACGCTCTGGCTGCCTTCGCGGTTGTGGATGCGGCTGCTCCGGGCTTTACGATTGCCGCGGCTATAAGGCCGGCAAATACAAACCCCATGGCGACCGTGCAGACATAAGCCAGCGTGTAATTGCCGGGAAAGCCGTACCAGTTCCAATAAGAAATGTTGGTGCTGATGGCGGCGAGAATGCCGGCCAGAGTCACGAATCGCCAACGCGCGGCGAAGCTGAAAAGGCTCGTCTGTCCCAGCAGGATCACCGCCAGCAGAACCTGAAGAATGTTGGTTCCAAGCTCAACGCCCAGCGCCTTCCCAAAAGAGAACTGGAGTGACGGGTGATACGCCAGAAAACCCGAAG
Source organism: Candidatus Angelobacter sp. (assembly GCA_036515395.1). Classification (GTDB taxonomy): domain Bacteria; phylum Acidobacteriota; class Terriglobia; order Terriglobales; family Acidobacteriaceae; genus Angelobacter. The sequence continues at coordinate 5,135 of DATBVH010000146.1, read as the reverse complement.
GCCCGGTTTCAACCTTGTGCATGCGCGCTTCCATAGCGGCAGCCTGTTCCGTACGCGTTGCATTCTCCGGAAGCCCAAGGCCAGGGAGGAGATAGAGTCCGCTCTCAGGCATATTGGCCTTCATCGAACTCAGGACTGTTTGTTCGTTGGGAATCTCTTTGATGCCGGCTTTGCCCAGCGGCAGAATGTCATGCGCCACGTATGACCAGAAGAAGAAAGCCAGCCCTCCCAGCACACCCGCCAGCAGTTTCTTTCCCATAAATGCCTCCTTGTGGCGCACACCCGTGAGATTTACGCGCCCTCATCTTTTTCGTGCACCATGCTGCTACGGAGTTCCGGGATAGTCAATACGGATTTGGGACTAGCCATTTGGTCAGGCAGCAACAATATTCAGAAACTCCCTGTAGAAGCCTGTAATCTAGTAGAGAGCACCATCATGATCGGAGTAGCCCTTGTCCGCTGAAGTTCAGTCGAAAAAAGTTGATACAAAGGTAGTTGATCCCAAGCTAGGTGGTCCCAAGCCGGTTGATGCAAAGGCAGTGGAGCCCAAGAAGAAATCTGCCGCGACGCAGCTGAAATCCGTGTGGCCAATGATCTCGGAGTTGCTCCGTCCGCGACGTGGATTATTGGCTTTCAGCTTTCTACTCCTGCTGATCGGCAGGCTTTGCGGTCTGGCGTTGCCAGCTGCGCCAAAATATCTCTTGGATGACGTAATCGGCAAGCATCGCGCGGACCTGCTGCTGCCGCTGGTTTTGGGAGTATTGGGCGCGACGCTGATTCAGGGACTGACATCATTTGCGCTCACACAGTTTCTTTCCAAAGAAGGACAGCGTTTGATTTCTGAACTCCGGAAGCGGGTGCAGACGCACGTGGGCTTGCTCACTCTGAATTATTACGACGCAAATAAGACAGGCGCGCTGGTATCGCGCATCATGAGCGACGTGGAAGGCATACGCAACCTGATCGGCACCGGACTGGTCGAGTTCTGCGGCGGCGTTCTTACCGCCGTGTTATCGCTGGTTTTCCTGCTGAAATACAACGCCCAGATGACTGGGATCGCGATTGGCTTCCTGGTGGTGCTTATGGTGGCGCTCAGCCGGGCATTCAAAGTCATTCGTCCAATATTCCGGGAACGGGCGAAGATCAATGCCGAGGTCACAGGCAGGCTTACCGAATCGCTGGGCGGCGTGCGCGTGGTGAAGGGCTATCACGCTGAAGACCGCGAATCGAATGTCTTCAGCCGCGGCGTGCAGCGTCTACTGGATAATGTTTTGAAGTCGCTGACCATAACCTCGCTCATTGGGCTGACTTCCACGGTGGTTCTGGGTGTGGTGAGTGCGATCATCATGTTTATAGGCGCGCGCCAGATTCTTGCCGGACACATGACGACGGGCCAGCTTTTCAGTTACACGATGTTTATGGGATTTTTGATTGCCCCGGTCGCGCAGATGGCCAGCATCGGCACCCAGATCACTGAAGCGCTGGCCGGCCTTGACCGCACGCGTGAAGTGCTGGCGGAGAGCAGGGAAGATCAGGACCCCGATCGGACGATTGTGCTTGGCCATATCGACGGCGCGATCACGTTTGAAAACGTGGACTTTTCTTATGAGCCCGGCAAGCCCGTACTGGATGACGTGAGCTTTGACGCAAGGCCGGGAACGGTGACTGCGCTGGTGGGCTCGTCAGGCTCGGGAAAATCGACAATCATCGGCTTGGCCGCTGCTTTTTATAAACCAACTTCCGGGCGCGTGACGATTGATGGCCAGGACTTGAGCCGTGTCCGGCTGGATTCTTACCGTAGCGCGCTCGGAGTGGTATTGCAGGACTCGTTCTTATTTGATGGATCGATCAAAGAGAACATTGCTTTTTCTCATCCAGGGGCAACTGAGGAAGAAATTCTTGGCGCCTGCAGGATTGCCCACGTGGACGAGTTCACCGAACGCTTTGCCGACAAATACGACACGATCATCGGCGAACGCGGGGTAAAACTTTCCGGCGGACAGCGGCAGCGCGTTTCCATTGCACGCGCCGTGCTGGCTGATCCTAGAATTCTGATTTTGGACGAAGCCACGTCGAGTCTTGATTCCGAGTCAGAGGCTTACATTCAGCAGGGCTTGAAATACCTGATGCAGGGCCGCACGACGTTTGTGATCGCTCACCGGCTTTCAACGATCCGGCAGGCCGACCAGATCCTGGTAATCGAATCCGGCAAGATCGTGGAGCGCGGCAAACATGCTGAGCTGTTGGCGCTACACGGTCGCTATTACGATCTCTATACGCGCCAGCATGGACTTGAAGATAACCTGTTTCTGGCTCCGGGCGAAGGCGATAAAGTGGAAGAAAAAGGCGGCGGGCCACGCGGCGGCAGCGGCGGCGTGCCCGATGCGGTGAGTTTGATCCGGGGACAAGGATTTTAGCTCGAACCATCTTGTCGATAGTGAGTCTCGACGTTGCGGGTCCGTCCTTGTAAACGCCGATTACAATGGTGGTCTGGTTTGTAAGTCGACCGACGTTCGTAACTTTGCTCATGTGTTGGCAGTTGCTAATCTGGAGCCGTGAAGCGGACGCCACTCACAAGCTCGATTTCTGGAGGAGAATCCGTGACAGGGTATCTCTCCAAAGGTCTTCGCACAGCTGCTTTCCTGTCGATCACCATTGTTCTTCTAGCGGCAGGCTGTGAGCATCCGCGCTCGACGATAGAAGATTCGATTCCAGACTCCGACCAGGCATTGCTCACGCTTATCGGAAAGCAGATCACCATTCGAGGGAAGTTTTCGCTGGACGGTAAGATCGGCCCGTATGTCTTCGTCGGCAATCAGGAGGTCTATCTCGTTAACCTGTCATCGACGTTTGAATGGGGAACGCCATACTCGGAAATGGAAGGCAAACTCGTCGAGGCGACTGGCACCCTCAAGTTCTATCACGACCCTCCTCCCGACCCAACAGAACAAAGAACTGTAGCCCACGCTTATGATCACTATTACTTTGATGCGGAGACCACTAAACTGCGGCTTATTCGTCCGTAATCAAGCAACCGGCAAAGGAAGTTGAACGGCAACAAAACTCCTGCGTTAGAATGCCTGTGCTTCATTCCATCAAACAATGAAACCCATTAAAGCGCTCGCTGTACTCTTGCTTGCCCTGCCCTCGTTCGCCCAAACCGCACCTGCACCCAAACCGATCGACCTGCTCAAGCAAAAGCTGGAGCAGATCTCGGCGGGCGTGAGCGCGGACTGGGGCATTTACATCAAGTCGCTCGACACGGGCGAAGAGATCGCCATCAATGCCGATACATCCATGGACACCATGTCGGCCATTAAGATTCCGCTGCTGGTGGATGTGTATCGGCAAGTGGATGCGGGCAAGATCAACACCGCTGATCGATTCGCCATGAAGACCGCGGACAAGCGCTTTGGAACCGGCGTGCTGCGAACGTTGGACTCCGGCCTGAACCTGAGCTTTCGCGATGCGCTGGAGCTGATGATTATCCAGAGCGATAATTCCGCCACGGACATGGCTTTTGCCCGCGTAGGCGGCCCGGCGCACGTCACCCAGACCATGCGCGAACTTGGATTGAACTCGATCACGGCCACCGGAACAAGCTTTGACTGGTTTCGAGCACTGGCCGAAGCCGGTGATCCCTCATATTCGAAGCTCTCACCGGAAGAGCTGTTCACCAAAGGCTTTCCTGAAAAGCTGACCGACGCAGAGGTTGAACGGTTCCACTTTGAAGGCAAGCACCCTTTTGGACTTGCCAGCGCGCGCGATATGGGACGACTGCTGGAGATGATGGCGACCAACAAAGCCGCGAGTGAAAAATCCTGCAAGGAAATGCTGCGCATCATGGGCCAGCAGCAGATGCGCACGCGCATTCCGCGCTTCATGCTGGACGACGTCGAAACGCCGCACAAGACCGGCGACTTTCCGCCATATATCGCAAACGATGTGGGTTTGATTGAAACTCCTGCAGGGCGCGTGGTGGTGGTGTTTTTCTCGGCGCACCATCGCGGCTACTATCAGGAACTGGAAGACGCGATTGGACGCATGAGCGAGCAGGTGTGGGGGTATTTCAATTATCGGGAGAAGGGGAAGTGATTTTACTATTAGAGGGTGATGGAACGAGCTATATCGGCCCCATCTTCTTTGGGTTTTGGGCTGTAGTGATCATTCTCTTTGTTTTTGTCGCGATACCGAAGATGGATCGTCAACGCATCCGCGAAAACATTGACAGCCATGGAGGCAAGGTCATCGAAATCCTGAGTGATTGGTTTGCGGGGAGTGGCCGGTCTGCGAGGGCCTATGATGTGACTTACATGAGCCGCAACGGTCAACGGGTTACTGCCAAATGTATCACTAGCATGACATCCGGTGTTCAATGGCTCATCGACAAGCCTCCGGGCAGCGGCACAGGATCGTCCGATCTCCAATGAGCTGGCAAAAAAGGCGCAAGAGCTTACAAGAACCCAGCCTCGGTTAAGAAAGTTCCCGAACTCTTTCCCGCACCAACTCCATCGCTTCTTCCTTGGTTCTGATTGATCCCTCCAGTTGCGCGTCTTCCACGGCCGTGAGCAGTTCCTTGAACTGTGGACCGGGTTTGTAGCCGGCGGCGATCAGGTCGGCGCCGGTGATGAGAGGCTGTGGTCGGATCTGTTCGGCGGGCAGCGTATGGAACTTCTCCTTCGCGAAGTCATAGAGGCTGAGATCGCGGTGGCTGCTCTGGCAATCCAGGCGATGCAGTTCCAGATGCTGCTCAAAGCGCGGCAGGCGGAAGAAGCGCTTGAGCGTGGAATCTTTCATGCGCATGATGTCGCCAAAGCGCATGTGGTTGGCGACGAGCGAGAGCACCTGATCAGTGTCGTCATTGGAGAGGCGGAAGCGGCGGCAGATTTCGGCGGCCATTTTTGTGCCAATCTCAGCGTGGCCGTCAAAGCGGATGCGGTCTGGCGCAACGCGAAACGTTGGCGGCTTGCCAACGTCATGCAGCAAGGCACCCAGGGCCAGAGTTTTTGGACAGCCGGCGGGCAGGTCTTCCAGAAGCATGAGCGTGTGGGTCCATACGTCGCCTTCCGGGTGGTATTGCGGCGGCTGGGCGACGCCCTGCATCTTTTTGATTTCCGGCAGCACCTGCTCCAGCA
>DATBVH010000145.1:0-13078 GCA_036515395.1 Candidatus Angelobacter sp. | reverse complement strand
ATTGCGGCTCGGCCTCCGAATGTTCAGCTTTGAATGCACTAGGATCACCGAGGACCACCGAACTGACAGCTTCGGGTAGGCGAACTGAGGTGACAAATCCGGGTCGCAATTGAAGTGTAGTAACGCTCTGTGGGTCCAGATTGAGGCTGAGAATCCTGCCTGGAGCGAGATCGGATTGTGCTGCCGCCAGGGCGAAGCATGCCAGAGGCGTTATGAGATGAAACAAATTTCGGCAGATTTTCATCGTATATCTCTTTTCTGAGTGGTTTCGAGAATTTCTGTTTTTTCTTGGGCGAAGCGCCGGTAAGTGGCTCGGATGCGAGATACATAGGCGACAACATCCGGATTCCGGTACGCGAGACCCCGCCTGCTCACAATGTCTTCCCCCGCGTAGTAGGCGGCGGAGGCTAACCGCAAATCGCCCCGGAACTTCTGAATGAGCCATGCAAGATAGCGCACACCGCCTGACACGTTCTGGTCGATATTGCAGCGGTCACTCACGCGCAATTTCCGAGCAGTCGTGGGCATGAGTTGCATCAGGCCGGCTGCGCCTTTGGGGGAAATTGCGCACGGCCGCCAATTCGATTCCCGCTCGACGACAGCCCGCACCAGCGGTACCGGCACTCGATAGTGTTGGGCGTAGGCGGCAACGTAGTATTCAGCTTCCAGACGTTTTGGCCCGGTGGAGGTCTGCGCCCAGCTTGTTGCGGCATATATTACGAGCAATAAGCAGCCAAAGCAGTTCATGCGGCACTCCCCTGTAAGGCTTCGCGGGTGTATTGCTGTGCGTCATAGACCAGGCTGGCAAAACCGTCACGCCAGAAGCAGCTTTTTTCTGTCAGCTTCGGTCTTTGCCAACAAAGGCAATAGAACATCGCGTAGTTCTGGCGTAACCTGCTCATGTCCAAGGATTTTGAGCGCCTCTGCCAAATCCAAGATCTCCGATACAGATGGCGGTTTTTCCATACTCCATCCACGCAGAGCTTTTGCCAATCCTGCCATCCCGGAATGGAACTCGCGACTGGAGCCTGGAGTCCTAAGCGCCACAATTTCCGCTTCTCGTTCCGCGCTGGGATGTTCAACACGCAGGTAGAAGCTCCGCCGGCGCAGGGGATCGCCAATACGCCGCTCCTCATTGGAGGTGAGCACAACGAAAGGAATACTGCGAGCCTCCACCGTGCCTAACTTCGGAATACTGAGCCTCCACTCGCTCAGAAGTTCCAACAGCATGGCTTCGAATTCCTGATCAACTTTGTCAATTTCGTCGATGAGCAAGACGCAAGGCTTTGCCCACAACAAAGCGCGCATTAGCGGACCTGCGCTGAAGAAATCCTGGCTGTGTAACTCGGTTCGCAACGAAGCCCAATCGACATCGCCTGTCTTGGCTTTGAGTTCAACGCAAAGCCGTTGCAAGGCTTCGTCGAATTTGCCGATGGCCTTTTCTTCGTTAATGCCCTCATAACATTGCAAACGTTCGACCGCTGTGTTTGCGGCAGCTGCAACCGCATACGCCAATTGGGTTTTTCCGCTGCCCGCCGGGCCTTCCAGCAAGAGAGGCTTATGCAGCTTTCCCGCGAGGTAAACCGTTGTATGGAGGATCGAATCGGCGATGTAGCCCGTTTCGCGCAAGCCATGCTCAAGTTCTTCGAGTGACGCAAACATTGCGGCTCCTGGGCCCAAAGGCGTTTTCACGTCCGAGCATCAGCAAACTACATTTGAATAAACTTTCGGTCAAATCGCGTTTTGATTTGGCTGATTTTTGTTTGAAATCCAGACTCGGCGTAAAACGCGCAGAGCAGGATGGAGAAAGCGCATGACGAGATCAGTCGATCGGCTCAGCTTTTTGGACACATTCCCGGCCGTACCGAAGATCATTCAGGCATTGGAAGCCCGAGGACAGGTTTGTTGAGCTTTGCGGCCAGATAAACGATCGTTGCCGTAATCTCATCGGTAATGTAGCCAGTTCGATGCAACGCCGTCTGAGTGTCATGAGCAGACGAAAACGCAGTTCCTCTCCTGTTGCCCAGGAATCCATCAAAGGCGGCTGGAGTGAAGAGAACGTAAGCCCAGTTCAAATTTCGGCCCAATTTTCAAGGAAAAGCTGCCGAAGGTTCGTTCCGACGTCTTGTACACAACCGGAGGGCCCGGCTTTTTGACTGAGTCTGAGGAATGGCCTAAAAGACACCAAAGATTGCCCTCCAAGGAGGGCGCGTTGTTAGGAGGTCAAGTGTGAACTCACCAGCCCGAGCGAACGCCAGCCTTGTTAACGGCTCAGACAAGGTTGTAGAAATCGACAGAGCCCTGGAGGCCAAGAGCAAGTGCGAACCGCTGATCGATGCTGATCAAGCGGCTGAGCTCCTGGAAATCCATCCAAAAACCGTAAAGCGATTGGCTACAAAGGGGATTCTTCCCGCCATGCGGATCGGAAAATTGTGGCGATTCCGCGCTTCTTTACTGGACGCGTGGCTGAAATCTCAATTACATTTGTCTCGCCACCCGTGCACTGACATGAAAGGAGAGGAATGAGTCAGGCACGGTATCAAAACGGAAGTGTTGTTCTGGACAAGAAAACGAACACGTGGCTTTTTCGCTGGCGCGAAAAAGCCAAAGGTCGCGTCATCCGCCGTTCGGTGACCATCGGGACGAAGGAACAGTTTCCAAGCAAGGGAGCAGCGAGAAAGTCCCCAGTTGCCGAGCAGATGCGGTTAAAGATCAATCACACGCAGGAGCTAGCAAAAGAATTGCTCTTTGGTACGGTGATTGAACGATATATGCGCGAGGAAATGCCGAGGAGATTTTCAACCCGTCACAGCTACAAGGCTTATATCGACAACCACATCCTTCCAAAATGGCGGGATGTTGAAGTCAATAAGCTTACCCCTGAGACGATTCAAATGTGGCTGAATGCCAAAACCCGGAAAGACAACGGTCAGCCGCTTTCCGGCAAAACAAAGGGCCACATCAGGGCCCTCATGCAGATCCTCTTTGATCGTGCGATGTTTTGGGGATATCTGCCGATCGCGCGGAATCCGATGGAGTTGGTTAAGATCAAAGGCGGGACACGCAGGAGTTCGCGGCCGAATGTCCTGTCCCCTGAGCAACTGGAACTGCTTCTTAACCATATCCAGGAAGACTACGTACGGTTGGTTGTTGTCACCTCGATCTGCCTGGGGCTGCGATTCTCCGAGGTGCTTGCACTCAAGTGGATGGACATCGATTGGAAGGCGTTGATGATCTACGTTCGCCGAGCGATTGTCCTTGGCAGGGTGGATGAGACAAAGACAGAATACTCGGAAGCTCCCGCCCCGCTTGATTCATCCCTAATGGAATCGCTGCTTGAGTGGAGGCGCAAGTCTGAATTCTCGGAAGACGAAGATTGGATTTTCGCTTCGCCGTTCACCGCTGGAGAGAAGCCCTATTTCCAGACCGCAGTTCGAAAGAAGGTTTTTGCTGCGGCACAGAGAGCGGGCATTGCGTACTTGCTGCGAGGGGAGCCAACCAAGATTCTTCGGCACTCCTACCGATCATGGCTGGGGACGACCAATGCGCCAGTGGCCGTGATTAAGGACCTGATGCGCCATGCTGATATCCGGACCACGTTCAACGAATATGGCAATGGACTGCCGGCCCCGATGCGTGAAGCCAACAGCAAAGTCGTGCGAATGGTTTTACGCTGAACGGTTCGGTATTTTGTAAGTTTTTTCGCAATTGGACGGTAGTGGACGGTACGATTTTCACTAACTCACTGATTCAAAAAGAAGAAATTGGGGTGGGTAGTGGGGGTCGAACCCACGACATCCAGAGCCACAGTCTGGCGTTCTGCCACTGAACTATACCCACCGTAAAGGCTAGAAACCCATTTTACACGATTTCACCAGCGCGTCCGTGACAATGCCGGTCGAAGGCTCGAAACGATACGCAAAGCGTTAATTCATGCTGCAAGCGCCGGGACCGCGAGAATCGCCACAGCTGCCGCACGCACCGGTGGCAGGAGCCGCAGCGCGGGACTTTTCGCCTCCCACGGCGAAGCTGGACAATTGCTGGCTCAGCCGTTTGCTCTCACATTTTGGGCACGCGGCTTTTTGTTTGCTCATTACAATGGCTTCAAACTGGTGGCTGCACTGCCGGCAGACGTATTCAAAAATTGGCATATTGCTGGCTCATTTAAAATAATTACAGCATCATTATTATAGGCGAACTCACAAGAGTTCATTTGTAGCTGCATGGCTGAAAATCCAAAAGATCCGATTTTCGATCCATTTGTTCCGCGCCGTTATCTGCGCAATCGGCACGCCATGACGTTGGCCGGCAACTTCCTTCCCCGCAAAAACAAGCTGCCCGCGCCAGAAGAATGTCTTTATCGAGTAGACGCCAATACTCAGGTCTTGTGCCACTGCCACTGGCACGCCGACGCGGAGCGCCGCGCGACGGTGATTATCGTCCACGGGCTTGAGGGCTCAAGCTTGTCACAATACGTGATTGGCAACGCCGCCAAAGCCTGGGACGCCGGGATGAATGTTGTCCGGATGAACATGCGCACCTGCGGAGGTACGGGAGGCTTGACGCCAACGCTCTACCATTCCGGCCTTTCAAGTGATGTGGGCGCGGTGGTGCGCATAATGATTGAGCAACGAAAAGTTTCAAGCGTGGGGCTGATTGGTTACTCGATGGGCGGCAACCTGGTGCTGAAACTTGCTGGCGAACTCGGCACGGACGCACCTGTAGAGTTGAAAGCGGTAGCGGCGGTTTCTCCGGCGGCGGACCTGGCTGCATCTGCCGACGCCATGCATGTGGGCGGAAATCGCATCTATGAATGGAAATTTCTTGTCAGCCTGATGCGCACATATGAACGCAAACGCAAGTTGTTCCCCGGCACATATAAAAAGGTCGATCGCTTTCCCACCACCATCCGCGAGTTTGACGACGTGATTACCGCGCGCTATTGCGGCTTTGAAAATGCTCAGGATTATTACACGCGCTCTGGCGCATACCGCGTGATTGAAAAGATCGCGCTGCCGACTCTGGTGGTTCATGCCGCGGATGATCCTTTTATCCGTCTGCTGCCGGAAACTCGCGCCAAGATCATGGCTAATCCGCACATTACATTGCTGGAAACCGCTCATGGCGGCCACTGTGCTTTTCTGGCTCAGCCCAATGGATACGACGGTCGCTGGGCAGAACGCCAGGTTATGCGCTTCTTTCAGCATCATGGAATGCGCTGATGCAAGCCGACTTTTCTGTTGAGTTGGGCGGCCATGCTCCTGCACTGGAAATCCCCTGGCGTTCCGATGATCCTGATGTCCGTTACTATGATCTGAAAAGCCATCCTGAATTGGTACATCAAATCCCTGAAGCCATAGCCTACCCGGAACTTGGCTCATTCCTTTTGCGCATCAACGCCGCTGGGTTCCCGCTGGCAACCGCAAAGTGTGACGTGTGGTCAAGCAGTGAAGTCGCTCCGGAAGAAGAGATATTTGGTGACCGAAAATTTGTTTCTTACATCGACCTGATCTTTGTGGATGAAAAGGACCGTTGTTCATTCGAAAAGCATGAAGCGTTTGCTAAAGAACTTTGCCGGCTGCTAGACCACGCTCCTGAAATCGCGGCCACTGTGGAACTGGTTATTCGCCATTGCTACTACCACCAGGAAAATATTGTTTCCCAGAATGAGCCTGAGCAAGGCGACACGCTGCCCAAGACTGTGAAAGATTCTGGAATGAATCCACCCGGAAGTGAAGACACTATATGGCATAGTGGACAGACTGATGTCACGCATTACGGCGAGTATGCGGATATCGCGCCTCGAGAGGAATCTGCAAGAGTTACAAATCACGGTATGCATGTGGGAGTGATTCAGGACGAACCTGCCATCGTCTCTGACCAGGGCGAGCATGTGAGCGCAACGCATGACGAAGAGCCCTCTAATAACGAAGAGCCCTCCAAAGTTACCGATCATAATGATGAACAAATCAGAGTACCGAATCACGGCGAGCTTGCTATCTTGAGCGAAGGGCAGCAATCGAGCGCGCAAGAATCAGAAAGAGCTGATTTGTTACATTGTGGCGATTCATTCAAGGAAGAACCATCAGAGAAAAGCCATACAGCGCCATTAGGAAAGAGCGGTAACGTTGAGCTGGAACGTAAGCAACTTTGTGAAGAGCCGAATGCTTCTGTCACAGGGTTCTGCCTGACAGCATATGTGACCGGCTTTGGCGACAGTGACCACGATCCAGTGCGTCGATGGACGATCGGATTAAATCTGCTGCAACACGCACTGGTCCAGTTGAGCTCCAAGACTAATTGAGCTCCAGGTTGCAACCGAAGCTACTACCCCCCAAAAATCCCAAGCAAGTGTTTCTCTCGGAGCCGGTACATACGCGGCGAGGTGAGGACCAACGGCCAACGCCGCCAAGCCGAACACAATCGAGCCGAATATAATCAAGCCGAACACAATCAAGCCGAACACAAATCAAGCCCAACCTCCCCAAAGCAACACAATGCAGAGAGGTGGCTGGACCACCCGGCTAAATTGACGTCAATTGGTAACAGGCAAAGAGGACAGCAAGAGAAAACGGAGCATTAATTCATAAGGCCCATCAGAAATGATGGGACCTTGTGTGCTTAGGACACAAAGAGCAAGAGAAACATTGATGCCATGGCGATTCGCCAAGCAATGAGCAGAGCAAGGACGAGCAATTGAGCAGAGCAAGGACGAGCAATGAGCAGAGTAATAATGATAATTGAAGGTTGAAAGCAATGCAGCAATGGCACTCTTGCGGAAACCACCGATACTCCAGCCCAGCATAACCGGGCTGCTCTCAAGTAGGTTCAGCGCTTTACATGGCTATTCGCGATACCTATTTCTCTAACTGACAGACAGCCGACATTTTATGCCCCTCTGCCTTCTAAGCAGAGGGCCGCAAAATCTCGGCCTGCCCAACTTCGGATACTGCTTTTGGCTCTCAAAAGCGATGATTGCATTGTTCTTTGACTCGGTTTTATTGCAATCAACTAGTTCAACCTCTCAGCCAAGGCAGCAAAAAAGCCTTTGTGGACAGTTGCCTCCGGCGCTTCGCATCATAGATGAGCACTCGATCACTAAAGCCGCCACGCCGCCATGCCGGCTTAAAGATACACTCGTTGTGGGCACGGGTCGGATGCCACGGCGGTTGTTCGGAGTATCAAAACCACATTCGTTATCAGTCTCAGGCTCTCTCGATCATTCTGTCCTCTCAACCAAAATTTTGTCGGATGATCATCTGTGTCTTGTTTGCAGCAGTCATTCGTCTGCGTTATGTCCTGTTTGCGAACAGGAATTCTGCAGTAATCATCTCTATCTATGCCTTGACTGTGACAGTCAGTATTGTGGCAGTTGTCTTGACGACCACCGTGCCAACGGTCACTGGACCGACTCCGATACTAACGCGGAGCTGAGTCATGGTTGGAGAGAGACGCTGGTCTTCGTCGCATTTCCCGTTGGGAAAGACGGCACTGTCTTTGCTCTCAATCACACTCAATGCTCTTGCAGTAATCAATTTGCCAATCAGTCTCACTCCAGCGTCTTCTGGCCAACGGCCCGCAATCGGCCCTTGTCTCGAATCTCGCACCACCAGACTCTAGCTTCGTTTACCTCGCTCTTTGCTCGCGCAATGCACGCAGTCCGTTCATGTTTCGCATCATATGCAGCCCGAGCACGCGTCATGATGTTTTCACAGGTTGAATTCCTGGAGGTGTGCTTGTGACCAAGCCTCGCAACCCTCATCTGGTTACAACCGTCAAGTGTGCCGTGCCAGGATGCACCAACGTTCGCCGCGAGGCCAACCACTGGTTCGTCACTTCTGCCGACCAGCGTTTTACCTGTCGGCCATACTCTGCCGCTACCGACTTGCGCTCGAATGATGAACCAGCTTGCGGCCAGGCATGCGCTCAAAAGCTTTTTGAAAAATATCTCGCCAAGCAGGTCTTATGACAACAGCGCTCAATGAATTGCAGATCGCTTCAACGGCACAAGAGAAGAACAAAGTATTTTTCGATCATGAGCCCTTATCGGCTCTCAGGCAGCGTTCTGCGCTGTGCTCTTCAATAGCCGATGGTGGCAGCCAATCCACGTCTCAACAGCACGCTTTGCGCCCGTGTATCTATATTGCTTTCCGATGCTCACATTGCGGCCCTGTCCGCCAGGCAATCGCAGAGCTTCCAACGCAAGCTGTCATCGCATGCCCGGAATGCAGCAGGGAATGCGCTTTTCTCCTGCTCGGGTCTGGACTGACTTCAAGAAATCTTCCTTTTCATCAGGTTCTCGTCGTTGAGCCCACGCGGTGGGATTCGCGCCTTGATGGTGAGGTCGACAGTTCCTGAATGCAACAAGCCGCAGCGCAATCACCGTTACGGCGCGCACCAGCGCAACCAAACAACCTGTTGGAACCTTTGCGGAGAAACATCCAGTGTCCCAATATTTTGTACCCGTATATCGAATGCACCAGCTATCGTTGCTCTCTCCATGCCTTCTTGGCCACCCGTGCTATACATGTGCGATTCACGCATATTGCCTGTCGGATCCTTGTAAAGATTGTCTGCAGGGCAAGACCGTGGCGTGTGAGCGTGCTTATCCAGCTCCGCCCGCTTTTGCCGTGCGGGTCGTTTCTGCCATCAGGCTCGTCAGAGACGGAATGGCTCAGTTCATTCACCAGAACAATGCCTTGCGGCTGAGCTTTGCCAAGATTACTTATCTGCGTGATACCAGCTGCAATATCAACGGGACTGCTATCTGGGAATACGCTGCGGGCTCTCATCGCGTCAAAACTGCCCTTTATGTGGGATGGCGCAACAATATTGCAACCCTCCCTTCTTTCGACGACGAATTTGATTCTCGCCTCGAAGTTGAAAGTCCAGCTGCCTTGCCGCCTGCTGCGCTTGATCAGCAGCAAATGTCCTCTGCGTCGTTTGAAGTGTGAGAAATGACGCGTGACGAAACCGAGTTGGAAATACAACGGCTGGAAACCACGCTGGAAAACAAGGTCTGCAAACCAAGGTCTGCAAAACAATGACATCAAAAAACAAACGCGAGACAGCAAAGAGCCACAAACACCGCAGTTCTGCTGCTGCACCTCAATCCTCGGCAATCACCGCTCCTGACCCGTTATTGCCCAGCACGCCGCAGCCTGAAGTTGAGGCGACAGTTGAACCCGCAAAGCAGTCCGCCGTTCGCAACCTATCTCTTAAAACTTTCGTGGGAGAAGCCTGGCATCTGCTTGAGCCGGTCAGTACTCTCGTCTGGAACTGGCATCTTGATCTCATCTGTGAATACCTCACCCTTATCAGGGACGAGAATTTCAAAAATGTTTGTGGTGATCTTGAAGGCATCATCTTCAACGTTCCTCCGCGGACCATGAAGAGCTTATTGATATCGGTCTTTTTTCCCATTTGGCTCTGGACTACCGACCCATCGCGTCGCTTCATGTTCGTTTCATATTCTGAGAAGCTCAGCACGCAGCACAGTATTTTTCGTCGCAGTGTTATTGAGTCGGACTGGTATCAGGAACGGTGGGGCAGCGTCTTCTCGCTCTCGCGTGATCAGAACGTGAAAAGCCATTATGGAAATTCTGAGCGTGGCGCCATGTTCTCCACCGGAATGCAGGCCACCGCTACTGGCATGGGCGGTGACGTACTGATTTTTGACGATCCGCTCAACCCGGAGCAGGCCATTAGCCAGGTGGAAAGGGAAGCCGTAAACCTGCGTTTTGATACCACTTTTCGCAGCCGCATCAATGATCCTGCAACCGGCGTAAAAATCGTTATTATGCAGCGCCTGCATGAGCTTGATCTCACCGGCCATGTGCTCGCTCGCGAAAGCAGCCGATGGATACATGTCAGCCTGCCGGCCATTGCCCCGGAAGATAAAACGTGGAATGCTCCTTCCGGCGAACTACTTGCAATCCAGAAAGCCGGTGAGCCGCTCTGGGCTGCCCGGCTCCCTCAATCGTTCCTCGATAGCCAGCGCGTCGGCATGGGAAGCTGGGCGTTTAACGGGCAATATCTGCAAACGCCTGCGCCGCTCGATGGCGGCATCGTCAAGCGCCAGTGGGTCCGTTTCTATCGCCAGATGCCGGAAAAGTTTGAGTTCATGGTCCAGTCCTGGGACTGCACCTTTAGCGGTGGCCAGGAAAATGACTTTGTCGCCGGCCAGGTGTGGGCGCGTTCCGGCGGAAAATATTTCATGCTGCCGTATCGCACTTATGAGCGGCTTGATTTCGGCCCTACCATGGCCGCCATCAAGGCCTGTCATGCTAAGTATCCCCAGGCGCATGCTGTGCTGATTGAAGATAAGGCCAATGGCCCCGCCATCATTAGTGAACTGCAAAAAGAAATTCCCGGTGTGGTCGGCGTGAATCCTGAAGGGGGCAAGCTCGCACGCGCCCAGGCAACCGCGCCACTCTGGGAATCCGGGAGCATTGAGCTGCCCGATCCTCAGATCTTCGGCTGCACATGGATTGAAGACTATCTCCACAATATCTGCACATTTCCCAAGGCCGCGCATGACGATGACGTCGATGCAACTTCTCAGGCGCTTATTTATATGCGGAACCGCCTCGGCGGCGGCATCGTTGAGTTCTATCGGCAACAGGCGACTGGTGAAGTTGCGCCCGGGCGAACCATCAAGCCGTCTGCACGCGGCTCAAAAAATGATTGTGGATCGCAGGCGCGCTCGCCAAAGTTCTACCAACGTGGAGCGCAGGCGCCCTCGCCTGCGAAGGGAGACCTTTCGGTTCTCGATTCGGCTCTCGCTCGCAGTGTGATTGCCGCTGTCATTCAGGGCAGCCAGATCCACTGCAATGCCAAACAGTACTCAGAAATCCGCGCAATTTTGACCAATATCGCGACAGGAAGCGGTCATCCTCAAAATGAAATGCTTTCGGAATCAGCTGCGCGCGAGATTGAGCGGTTAGATCTCTGGTTTTCAACTAGCACAAGACAACTGGAGACGGGCACGGGCAGACCAATGGCGAAAGAGGTCAACACGAGTGCATCTTGTAACGAGATACTGAGCGCCGAGAGGCGCGACCAGAAGTTAGCCCACACTGAGGCGAGCGAATGCGAAGCCGGAAGTGTGGATGGGCATCAGTAATGAGGAAGCCCGAGGGGCGACAACAAAAACTATATTCCAACTCCGCGGCTAAACATCTTGACCTGTTTCGCCGGATACGCGCACATCTCCTTGATAGGACATTGATAGCATTGCGGCGATTTGTCCCGGCAGATTTCTTTTCCATGTTGCCGCAGCAGCAAATGCGCCTGGGCAATGGCATCCGCCTTGCGCGGAAGCTCCGGCTTCAATGCTTCCTGCACAGAGCGATAAGCCGCCCCATAGTTTTTCTGCCAGCGCCCGTACCCGACGCGTGTCAACACTCGCAAGCCGTTCCACTCGAGTGGTAGTCCCGGGCCCCCAGCAAGCCCGGTTTTGGCTTGATGGGTTAGTAGTTCAGATGACGTCCCGCAGAACATCAATATCTTTTCCGCGCCCGGATCGCCGATATTAGGGAACTGCTTCAACGCTTTTTTGGCCTGCGCATATGGCAGCTTGAGTATCTGGTCCAGGTCGCCGCCGAACTGGCTCAAGGTGATTCTTGCAATCTCCTGCCAGCGGAAAACTCGCACCTTGGGACGCATGCCGCCCATCGTGGCCAACGCCAGCAGCACATCGGGATCGGCTTGGAGGATTGCTTTTGCCTTTAGACCGACTTGTTTTCGCAGGCCTTCGAACACAGCAGCACGGCGATCGTCGGGCAGCAGGTAGCAGGCGTTCTCCCACATCACAAGTTCGAACGGTCCTTTGGCCAATGGCAGTTTGGGAGCGCCGTAAGCCCGCTTCAATAGGGCAATAAGCTTCGTTAAGTCAGGCATTCAGGGAAGAGCATACCTCTCTTCTTCAACCCAAAACCAACATAAAAGGAACTCTATGACCGATCACGAATTCATCGCCCGGCTCGTTGCTTGTCTCGGCCGAGCCGCCGACGGCGTCGAACCCGAAACTACCGTCTTCAAAAATGACGACGGCTCCATCAACCGCGAAAAAACCCTGGCTTTACCTTGCTATTGGAATTTCAAACTCTAAAACAAGCTCGGCCTCGTCGACCCACCCAGCAATGACGTGTTCACGTTGGCGATGGTATGCGTGCCTTCGTGTCCGCCAAACGCAAACAGCAGATACACCATCGGGAATCCGCCGGCGCGCAGGTTCAAGCCGGCAGCATAGCTATGTCTCCATGGATTGCTGCCCAGGTCGCCACGCAAAAGAGCCACCTTGCCCTGATCAGCGCGCACCGTGATCCCCAATGGCAGTTTGCCGATCGAATGATCAAATGATTCCTGAAGCAGCAGGACATTGGGCGCACGAAAACGATAATCCTGGTAGCTACTCAGCGCGGGGGTGCCATTGATGTCCGATCCACCCAGCGTCGGCTGGAAATAAAACGGAACAACGTTCGTTCCGGGAACCATCGACAGGGAAGTGAACACTCGCAGGCCCAGTGAGCCTTGCACGCTGCGGCTCGTTGACGTG
Source organism: Candidatus Angelobacter sp. (assembly GCA_036515395.1). GTDB lineage: Bacteria > Acidobacteriota > Terriglobia > Terriglobales > Acidobacteriaceae > Angelobacter. The sequence continues at coordinate 519 of DATBVH010000145.1, read as the reverse complement.
GGGCAAGGTGATTTCTTGTCTGAGGGGTCTACTTTGCAATCGTTCGGCCCGTTCGTGTCGCGCGCCACATAGAGGTTCGTGTGGTGCAGAGAGATCTCCTGATACAGATCGAATGTCATTCGCTGAAATGAAAATCCCGAACCTGACGTATCGATGAATGGCTGATACATTGCACTGTAGTTAAAATGCAAAAGATTGTTCTTCGTAGACGGCCGCATTCTGATACCCGCACCCAACTGCAGGAAGAATGGCTGGTTGGCCAGACCAGGCGCGGTCAACGGAGTGTACAGCGTTTCAATCGAAGGCGAAGGTTGTCCTGTGCTGGGGCGAATGTCGACGGAGCGCCCATTGACCTCGCCGAATATGCCCATATTCAGCTTTTCGTAGAAGGGCCGGATCATGTTGCCGCCGAAAATGTGCTCCGTCATGCCGAAGAACGAGCGTCCCCCAGTTGTGGTCCTTGGGCCTTCACCAAAGAACGTGAGTTTGTTGAGCGAGATGGATTGCGCGTACAAATTG
>DATBVH010000144.1:0-6477 GCA_036515395.1 Candidatus Angelobacter sp. | reverse complement strand
AAAATTACCGGCAGCAGAAGCGCAACAATCCAGAAAGCGCCCTCAACTACTCCCATCAAGTACGCGTGCTTATGTTCAGCCACCAGCGCTGCCCAATCGTTGTAAACAACCTCGAGCTGCTGAAAATCCGCAGCTCGTTTGTCCAATTCTGCAAGGTGTTTTCGTTCTTCGGCGGCGTGCCTCAATGCGAAATACTTCTCCGGTGAGTTTGGGGAGACACTCGATGCAGGTTTGCCAGCAGGTGCAGGCGCAGCATTCTGCTCCGTTCCTGCATGGTCCGCATTTTCAGGCCTGGTTTCCTCGTCTAGCGTTTGATGTTCCCGGGCAAGCTCATCTTTCCGGACCTTTAATTCTTCGCGCGCATTCGCCAGTTCGTTTTCTTTCATGGCCTGTTGGCGCCAGGCGCGGAACTGTACCATCAAGATCCGTGATTGAGCTTCCTGCGTTGCGGGCGCGGGCTTGGCCTCAGTACCTGTCGCAGCAACTCCAGTTTGCTCGTGGTCCAAGGCCTCATGCTGCTCTTTTAATTCCTGAATCTTGCTGCGGGGATCGCCACCGGCGCGGATAAGCTCCTGGTGCAAGGCGTCCAAGTCTTCCTGATCGACTTCCAGCGTGGCTTGCCCCAGATCAAGCTTGTCTTGCAGGGCCGGCTTGGCGCTATCGCCAGCCTGGGACATAAGCTGCTTGAGCCGCGCAACTTCCTGTTCCCCTGCCTTTACCTTTTGTTGACTGTTTTGCACCTGCGCCAGAATCGGCCGAGCCGCTGCCGGCACGGGAGGCGCGTGCTCGGTGGCCTGATGCAGCGCCGCGGCAAAGGCCATATCCACTTCATGGTCCGATACACGCAAGGCGTTCTTGGCAAATTCCCGCTCTTCCGGTGTGGTTGCCAGCGCTGCCAGGCGTTGCGCTGTGAGCAAAGGTTGGCTATCCACCAGACCTGCAAGTTTGGGTTTTGCCTTTTCTTGCTGTGGCACGGCACTGATCCAGTATCTGAACACTACTGCGGCTACCAGCACCCCAGCGGCAAGGAACATCGTGCTGGCAAACATTGTCCGGCGAAGAGTTTTCAGGGACATACGGTTCCAAGATTGTAGTCTTAGTTGATTGTCCGGCGGCAGGGATTAATGTTCACAGCGAGATTGCCGTAAATGGCTGAACCAAGTTCGCCCCTTCAGGATTGCCTTGCGACCTGTTAGTCTCTCTCGTAATTTCCCAGGAGAGTCCATGCATTTGAAAAGTCTGTGGCGTTCGCTGGTCTCCGTGTCTCCGTCCCTTCGTGGTGCGATTTTTGCATTTGTCTTGGTTAGCTCATTCATGGCCAACGCGCAATCTTCCAAGCCGCTCGATGGTGAGCCCTGGGATTTTGGCATATGGGCTAGCGGAGGCTTCAGCGTGCCCGGCGGAACGAAGGATACACACGCTATAGACGCCGGAGTTCGCCTGGGAAAGGTCCTCACAGGTGATCATGGCGGCGGCTTTTTACGCGGCAATTTTGAATGGTCCGCAGACCTTATTCCCGTTTACTACATATGGCAGCCAGCGCCAGCGCAAAATGCCTATGCTGCTGGATTTAATCCTGTTAACTTAAAGTGGAACTTCACTCATTGCACGCGCACCATTCCGTACCTGGAGTTGGGCGGAGGAGTGCTCTTCAGCAACCACGCCGTGCCGTTGAATACGTCGCACGTGAACTTCCTGCCGCATGCAACGTTGGGCTTTCAGTTCTTCAACAATGATCGCCGCGCTTTCACTGCCGGCGTTCGCTATGAGCACATTTCCAACGCCGGCCTGACCGTTCCGAATCCCGGAATTAACACCGTGCAATTTCAAATCGGACTCAACTGGTTTAAGTAAAATCCATTGGACGTTCACGAGGTTTATTGGGCAAGCATCCTTCACTGACGATTGCCGTTGTGGTAGTGGCTGCTGTTGGCCTTGTGATTGCTTTGGCCAGGCCGGCTAAATCCCATCTTGATGTGAAGTGCTATTTTCAGGATGCACAGGGCTTGCGGGTCGGGGCCAAAGTCCGTTTGGCTGGAGTTGAGGTTGGATCGGTCACGAGTGTTAGCGTGCGTCCGGAATTGCGAGACAGCCCTGCTGAAGTGACGATGTTCCTGCAGACACCGTACGAATTAAAAGTACCGAATGATTCAGTCGTGACTCTGGAGACCGCAGGCGTTCTGGGGGAAGTATTTCCGGAGATCGATATACGCGGCGCTTCCGGTCCTCCGTTGCAGGCGCATGGCGTGTTAAAAACCCGCACAAGTGTGACTCCGACGCCTCAGGAGTGGCTGGAATGTTTTTCAAATGTTGTCGAACACAAACCCTGTGATCTTCGCGGCCGGGGTGCGAGTATAAAGCAGAACGAGACGACCAACTCCAAGAGCAAGTAAAGTGCGAGTACCCCATCACCGTTGGTTCGTTTCTTGCAAGGTTGCATCTTATAAGCGCACACCGCTATTCTTGCCAGTTATGTCTACACTGGTTGAATGCGTTCCCAATTTCTCTGAAGGCCGCGACAAGAGCGTCGTTGATGCCATTGTTGAGGCCATGAAAATTCCCGGCGTCTCGCTTCTGGACCGCGAGATGGATTCCGATCATAACCGCTGCGTGATCACCATTGTCGGCGATCGTGAAGCCATTGCCGAGGCAGCAATTCGCGGTGTTGGCAAAGCCTCTGAGCTGATCGATCTAACGAAGCACCAGGGCGCGCACCCGCGTATTGGCGCCTCTGACGTGATTCCATTTATTCCCATTGAAGGCGTCACCATTGAGGACTGCGTCGCCATCGCCCGCAAAGTAGGTGAAGAGATATGGAAGCGCTTTAAGATTCCTGTTTATCTCTATGAATCGGCAGCTACCAATCCTGACCGTCAGAACCTGGAAAACATCCGGCGCGGCCAGTTTGAAGGCCTGCGTGAAGACATTCTGGTGAACCCGGCACGCTGCCCGGACTTTGGCGATCCGCGCTGCCATCCCACGGCCGGGGCCACCGTTGTTGGCGCACGCAAGGCGCTCATCGCCTACAACGTTTTCCTGAACACCAAAGATGTTGATATCGCCAAAAAGATTGCCAAGGCCGTGCGCTACTCTTCCGGCGGACTGCGCTATGTAAAAGGCGCGGGATTTGAAGTCCGAGGGCTGGCCCAGGTGTCAATGAACCTGACCGACTTTGAGCAGACGCCCATCGCGCGTGTCTTTGAGTTCGTAAAGCGTGAAGCCGAGCGGTACGGCGTGCAGCCGCTAAGCAGCGAGATTGTCGGATTGATTCCGAAGAAAGCCCTGGAGCAGGCTGCCGAGTGGTTCCTGCAAGTGGAAAACTTTGATTCGTCCATGATCCTGGAGAACCGTCTGGCCGCGGTGACCAGCGGCAAGATGGCCGTCGGAGGCATTCGCGCTGGCGTTGAGCCGTTCATTGAACAGCTTGCCGCGCCCACAGCAACACCCGGCGGAGGCAGCGCCGCTGCGTCTGTTGCCGCCATGGCAGCAGCACTTGGCAGTATGGTGGCTGCAATGTCGCGCACCAAAAAAGCTTACGTGCAATATGAACCGCAGTTGAGCGCTGCGCTGGCCCGGCTGGGGCAGCTGCGTGAGGAATTGAAAGCCCTCATCGACGCGGACGCCGAAAGCTATAACAAGGTGTTAGCAGCGTATAAGCTAGCCAAAACTTCCAGCGACGGTGAAGCCGCCATCGAAACCGCCATGCAAGGCGCGACCAGTGTGCCGATGGATACGGCGCAGAGAGCCCGCGAAGTGAAAGACATGATTGAGACGCTGAAGCCAATTACCAGCCCAAACATGGCGTCTGACCTGACGGTGGCGTCAACCCTGGCCAGCGCGGCCATTGTGGGAGCCTTAGCAAACGTGGAAATTAACCTCGGGTCATTAAAAGATGCCGATTTTGTCGATGAGATACGTTCAAGAGTAGTAGAGCTCCAGAGGTGAATACCTTAAGTAATGGGAAATTAGCATCCTGAGCTGCACCTGAACGCATCAGATTTAGCAAAACCGGACTAGAATATGACTATGAAACGCACTCTTGTGATCTTGCTCGCATTTTTATCCAGCGGGCTTACTTCTTTTGCTGCTTCACTTGGTACGGCCGCGCGAACGGTAATTCCCATTGAGGTCCAGCAGATCATCAACGTTGATTACCGGCGCATGAAAAATTCAGACACAGCCATGGACATGAAGGCCAAGCTGCTTCCGCCCAACATGAAGCAGTTTGAAGATGCGCTGAAAGATATCGGCGTAAATCCTGACAAGGACATTGACCAGATTACGCTGGCCTCTTTCCGCTTGAAAGACCAGGGCCTGCAGATGATCGGCATTGCGCAGGGCCAGTTCCCGCGCAAAAAGCTGATGCTGAAGATGACCAGCCAAAAAATCAAAGGCACTAAGAAGAACGGTTCCATCATTTACCCGATGGCCGGCGGGATGCAAATGACGTTTCTGGATGACTGGACCATGTTGTTTGGAGACATTGCCGCCGTGAAGGCCGCGCTCGATGCCCGCGACAATTCTAGCCAGAGCCTGAATGCCAATCGCGACATCACTGACCTGATTCCCAACGTTGAGGCCGGAACAGTCTGGAGCGTGTTGGATTCAGCCGGGACTGAGACGATGTTAAAGTCCGCGTTGGGCAGCGCAGCCGAACTGGGCGAGTTTGACACCATGAAGAAAAAGCTTCTGGGCTCACGCTATACCATCGACTTTGATCATGGCGTGGATTTCAACCTGAACGTGCTGACCTCTGATAACGTGACGGCTTCAACTCTTTCTTCTGTCCTGAAGGCCGGCATTCTGTTCAAGAAAATGGACGCCAACCCCACAGAAAAGGCGGCGATCGACGGCACCACGGTGGACAGCGATACAAATAAATTGGTGGTGCACTTCAAGGCGGACGACAAAAATTTCCAGCAGCTGATCCAGTCGCCGCTGTTTGCGTCAGTGGTGCGGTAATTAACCACCAAGGGCACGAAGGAACACGAAGGATAAGCACGAAACCCCTTTGTGTTACTTTGTCCTTCGTGGTTTGTGGGGTTTTAGAGCTCGGCGCTTACGGCGTGCGCCAACTCTTTTAGCGACTTCTCATTCCTTCGGTACCACATCCATAGGCCGTGTTTTTCCGCCTGCACCAGCCCGGCTTTCCGCAGGATCGACATGTGGTGAGAAATTGTAGGCTGCGAGAGCGTGACGTGGTCCTGCACGTCACAGGCGCACATGCCCACGCCCTTTCCAATGGAGCATTGGCCTTTTTGCTTCAACAGTCGAAGTATCTTTACCCGGGCCGGATCGGCCACTGCTTTCAGCGCCAGGACAAGTTGTTTATCGGTCATTGTCATAATTCTTATCACTACACGCACAGATCGATTCTGGTCAATATGGAAATCGTCTATTGACCGCGCTTGCCAACCTCTGTTTTCCTAGATGTAGCATGGAATTGCGCAAAGATCCGATTACACGCTCCTGGGTCATTGTGGGCGACGACGTGGAGCGCCCAGCCCAGCCCGGACATTGCCCATTTTGTCCTGGAGCGCAGAACGCGCCGCAGGTGATTGCCACATTGAACGGCAACGATTTGGGTGGCGGCCCAATCTCTGCTATGGTGCATCCCGCGCCGCTCTACCGCATTGAAGGCGAGCCGCATCGCCACGCTGAAGGCATCTATGATGCGATGAACACAGTCGGCGCACATGAGGTGCTGGTGCAGAGCATCCGCCACGATATCGAATTGTGGCAATCATCTGATGCCGAGATCTCCCAGTTCCTGCTGCTCACGGCCCAGCGAATCCAGGACCTGAAACGCGATCTGCGTTTTAAGTATGTCACTATGTTCAAAAATTATGGGCCGGCCGCCAGCCAGGAGTTCGATCACCCAGTCTCGGAGTTGACTGCTACAACGTTTGTTCCCCGGCGGGTGTTATATGAGCTCCGCGCTTCACGCGATTACTATCTGGAAAAAGAGCGTTGCGTTTTTTGTGACACGCTGGGGCAGGAGTTGCGCAACCCCATCCGGATTGTTGAGGCCCTGAATCACTATGTTTCCATGTGTCCATTCGCTTCGCGCGTTCCCTATGAGATCTGGATCATGCCGCGCAAGCACGAGTCTTCCTTTGAACGCTCAATTACCTTGAAATCGGCTCATCTGAATGAGCTGGCGGGGTTGATCCGGCGAACACTGCAGCGGGTGATGAGCGTTTCTGAATCGTTTTACCTGGTGCTGCACACGGTCCCGAACACCTACCAGAAATCGAACATCCTGCAGTACTGGAAGACCGTGGACGAGGACTACCACTGGCACATTGAAATCCTGCCTATCATGGGCACCAAGGCCAAGCCGTACTTCCTGAAAGAGGTGTATTACACGCACATTTCGTCAGAGTCCGCGGCGGAAAAGTACCGGAAACTCTCCATTCGTTGAGCTTTTTTAAGGCATAGGCCTTATTTTGAGCGAACTTACCACGTCCGCAGGAG
>DATBVH010000143.1:0-6361 GCA_036515395.1 Candidatus Angelobacter sp. | reverse complement strand
CCTTCGCAATGAACGGGTTTCTCGATACAACGGGTTCGGTCACGCAGAATTTTGACCCCAACGGCACGCGCGCCATGGGCTTCTACAATCAGGACGACCTGCCCTACTATTACGATCTGGCCACATTCTTTGCCACCAGTGATAGCTGGCACTCGCCGCTGCTGGCCAACACGTTCCCGAATCGTTTTTATCTAATGGCAGGCAGCTCTTTTGGACACCAGTACCCGGATGGCGACGCCAATCACCCGAAGTATGCGGCCAAGACGATTTTCCGCGCAATGAACGATGCCAACGTGAGCTGGACCTATTACTACAAAGATGGCATTTTCCTGGCCAATTTCCAGGATTTCTTCAATCCCGCCATCCAGCCCAAGACAGTCCCAATCAGCGATTTACTCAATCGTCTGAACGGCGTTTGCAGCGGCAATCCGTGCGATCCAGATAAAGCTCTCCCGCAGGTGATCTTCATCGATAGCCCATCAGGCGGCAGCGGGCTGGATGAACATCCGGAAAACAACGTCCAGACCGGCGCCGCGTTCGTGCAATCCATCATCTCCCCGCTGATGAACAGCGATGCCTGGAACGATTCGGTTTTCATCCTCAGTTATGACGAAGGAGGAGGTCTGTATGATCACGTGCCTCCGTTCGCGGTGCCATTGCCGGATGGCCTGGCGCCTGGGGCTTGTCCCGATCCAAACAATGGGTCCTTCGGCTATTGTCGTGTCGGCAAACTGGGAGGTACGTTCGACCTGACAGGTTTCCGTGTCCCGGTGATTGTGGTTTCGCCATTCGCTAAACCACATTTTGTCTCGCACACGCCTCGTGACTATACAGCTATCCTTGCTTTCATTGAAAAGACCTTTAACATACCGGCACTGAGCGCACGCGACGCATTCTGGCAGGACCCGTCGCGCGATATGAGCGAGTTCTTTGACTTCAGCGCGGCCAATTTACTCAACGCACCCAATGGAACGCCGTGGACGCAATTCCTGCCGGCTCAACCCACGGGGGCGCTCTGCGATCGAACGAAGGAGGCTGGACCAACATTCTAAGCCGCTCGCTGCGCCCCGTGGGCACTTCGTAACAATTACTGCCGATTACTTTAACTCGGTGATGATCGCGCGCTGTCTTCCGTTCATCAGCGTTTCAGTGTGCGTGCGGTCTCGCTGGTTGAATCGGACAGTTCCGGTCGTGTATTTATTCACAACCTCTTTTCCGTCCAGAGTGGTCGATTTCAAGTCGCCATCCTCAAGAAACACCACTACCACGTCTTTATCATGGAAGTGCATCGGCGTGGCCACGCCCGGTGTCCATGTGGAATCCCACACGATCACGCGATCATTTTCAAAAGTTTTTTGGCGCCGGGCCGTGGAAGGCCAGCTGGTAGCCGCTTTTGTTCTCTATCGGCGGGACGGGATGATCTTTTAAATCGATTACAAATGAGCGCCCTGTGATCGTTGGCGGGGTTCCTTTGGGCACAAATGCCGCGCTGCCTGAAAGGGAAACCACAACCGCGTCAGTCGGCTGGGCCGGCGCAGAATCTGAAACGTCCTGAACTGTAACGCGGTCGTTGTCAATGACTGGCTTGGTTGCCGTTTGCGTACCGGACTGGAACAGTATCATGCAGAGCAGCAGAATTGAACCATCGTTATATCGTCCTCTAGGACAAGGGTTAGTGGAACCGACATACTATACCGTAACTGCTGCCAGGCTCCGGAATATAAACGACGAAGATTGCCAAGAAGAATGGGTGGGCAGTGCTAAGCATCTCATGATCGATTAGAACGGGTGTACATTTAGGCTGATATCAACTGGCTGACAAAATGATTCCCTCGCCTGGTACTTTACTGCTGACTCGCAAAGATGTCTCGGAATTGCTAACGCTCAACGATTGTGTTCAGGCCGTGGAGCAGGCCTTCCGCCTGCATGGAGAAGGCCGCGCTCCAGCGCCGGGTGTGCTGGGCATCCATGCTCAGGGCGGCGGTTTTCATATCAAGACGGGCATACTTCCACTTGGCCGAAATTATTTTGCCGCCAAGGCAAACGCAAATTTTCCCTCTAATCCAGCGCGCGGGCTGCCTACCATTCAAGGCATTATTCTGCTTTTTGATGCCGATAGCGGTCAGATTCTGGCGGTCATGGATTCAATGGAGATCACGATATTACGGACCGGCGCGGCGACAGCAGTGGCGGCGAAATATCTTGCTCGGAAAGACTCACGCATTGCAACGATCTGTGGCTGTGGCAATCAGGGACGTGTACAACTGCAAGCGGTGAAACTCGCTTGCCAACTGGAAAAAGTATTTGTGTGGGACATAAATAGGGAGGCGGCTGAACAGTTCGGCGCGGCAATGGCAGCAGAAATTGGAATCTCCGTTGTGCCCGTAACTGACCTGCCGCCGGCGTTGCGGCAAAGTGATATCTGTGTGACCTGCACGCCGGCAAAGAAGTTTTTTATCCATCAGAAGGACGTGCCTCAGGGGATGTTCATCGCGGCCGTAGGAGCAGACAACGAGGACAAGCAGGAGCTTGATCCCGCGCTTCTGTGCCCCAAAAACAAGGTTGTGGCGGACGTGGTGGCCCAGTGCGCCGCAATTGGCGACCTGCACCATGCGCTGGTGGCGGGAACGGCGACTGTTTCCGGCGTCTACGCCGAGTTGGGGGAGATTGTCTGCGGCAGAAAGCCGGGCCGCACATCGGCAGAAGAAATTACGATCTTCGATTCGACCGGAATGGCGCTGCAGGATGTGGCCAGCACCGCAGTCGTCTATGAGCGAGCTATGACCCTGGGCAAAGGAATGTTTATCAATTTTAGCGGTCTCAGCTGATCAATAAGTTCGCGATGATCATGATCGTCGACGATCTCTGGTGCGTCCTGAGATCCACAAACATGGACCATCGCTCGTTCGGCTGGAATGATGAAGTGAATCTAGCCGCTGCCGATCCTGCGCTTGCTGCCAAGCTGACCGCAAACTTTGATGAAGACCTGGGAAAATCACATCGTGAAACGCTGCAGGAATGGGAGAGCCGTTCCTATTGGATTCCGGTATGGAATGGCTGATCATTCGCGTGAGCAGTAATTGCGAGCTTCTGGAGGCGATTCTGATCAGCAAAATGAAAAGGGCGGACCCAGCTTCGGCTTCCGCCCTTTCGTCACCGCTGTTTTAGTGCACAGCCACGGTTGATTGTGCGCTGTTGTTAGAGGGTTTCAGGTCCTGCGTGCGGGCACTGGTGGTGATTTTGTTGACTCTGGTTGATCCAGCAGGAGCTATGGCTTTGAGCAGAATCTTTACGCCAAAGCTCTGCCCATTTTCCAAACGTGTTTTGTGGCAGACCACGCTGCCAGAAGTGGCGCCGACCGCCGGGACGGTGCATGACGTGGCTGTGCTGCCGCTGATTCCAGAGAAGCTGAACCCGCTGGGGATTACGTCGGTCAGGACCACGGCATCACTACCATCAGGCCCAAGGTTTGTTACGGTTGCGGTGAATGTGACAACGCTGTTGTGGAGTGCTGTCGTAGTCGCAGGGGCAAGAGTGGCTCTGAGATCACCGGCGATGACGATCTTGGCAAAGAAGCCGTCGGATTCGCCTTTCAGTCCGGGCTGGAACGCATCCGGGGTGACAGGATAATCCGTGTCAGAAGTGTTACCGCCGACCCACGCGTTCCAGGCCGGGTCCACGACAATGCTTCCTGCCTTGGTGGAATGGCTGCCGCCCAGCAGGGTTGAGTAGACCAGCGATTTTCCATCTGGTTGCAGGGCCGTGACAAAGGAGTTGACCACGCCTGCTGGAATCGATTTCTTGAACGCGCTGGCGGTCGTGGGAAAATCGGTAGAGTTGGTGAATCCGGTAACAAACGCCATGCGGGCGCTGTTCAGGCTGATGTCAGTGATAGTGTCGTCATTGCTTCCGCCGAGGAAAGTTGAATAGATCAGCGTGCCGCCGCCGGGGCTGAGCTTGGTGATGAAACCGTCCGCGCATGGGACCGGATTGCCAACAAAGTCATGGCAATTTGTTCCCGTCACGGTCCGGCGGAAAGCGCCGGTTGTAGTGGGAAAGCCGCTCACAGCCTGTCCGGCAACGTAGACGTTATGGGACGAATCCAGGGCAAGCTTTACTGAAGATGCTCCATGCAGAAGCGTGGAAAAGAGCAATGCTGAGCCGGACGGATTGAGTTTGGCCACAAATATTGAGGCCGCGCCGGCACCGAAACTCGCACCGTGAGGGAAATTTGTGGCTGACGTGGTACCTGCAAGATACGCATTGCCGGTGGAGTCGATGCCAACAGAGCTCATTCCGCTGGCATTGGTGCTGGCGCTTATATACGTCGCATAGACCAGCGCTGTCGCTGGAGTCTTATTGGTATCGAATTTAGCCACAAAGCCGTTGTTGTTTGTATTCGGCATTTTTGTTTGGAACGCGCCTGGGGTCGCAGGCATGCACGGATTTACCGTACTTCCCACCAGCCAGACGTGGCCTGAATTGTCCGCCGCCAGATCAGTAGGAATGGAACTGGAAAACGCCTGGCATTGGGCTGAATTGTCAAAGGTCTGGGCAAACATGGTGCTGAACAGCAGGTGCGAACCGTCCACACTCAGCTTGTCCAGATGAATGCCTTCGTCAAAGCTGAAATTTGGCCCCGGGTCTTCAATAAACTGTTCTTCTGCGGTGTACACATGGCCTGCCGGATCAACGGCCATGGTTTCGACGGAGACACGCAGGAAGGTGGAATAGATCAGGATTCGTCCCGTGGGATCGAACTTGGAGACAAATCCGCTTTGCGTGGTTGCGTCCTCGTGAAACACGGATTGGATGTTGGCGGTGCGGTCAAAAGCTCCCGCTGTCGTGGGATAATCGGCCGCACTGGTAGTGCCGCTGACATATACATTGCGCTGGGCATCCATGCCGATGTTAACGATTGCGGTATCGGCGGGAAAGCTCGTGTTAGTGTCGATGTCGTTTCCGCTTGAACCTCCCAGATGCGTCGAGTAAACCAGCACAGGGTCGATCGTTACCGGCAGGCTGTGGTCATAGGAGCCAAGAGCGATGCCGAGCCGGTCTTTGTCTATCATCTTCCAGCGTGCTTCTATCGCTGATCGTTTTCCGTTCACCGTCTGCCATGCGATAGGTTGGGTTTCGCGAAGGATGGTATTCCCCAGCTTCAGTTCGGCAGCTCCGGAAGGCGCGAGCACCAGATGATCAATCCCTTCAAATCGCAGCGCGATCTGGGCGGCATCGGCTCCCGGAGCCAGAATGAAATCGTGTTCAAGATGGCGGCCTTGTCCGTAAAAGCGAACATCGATTCCCGGGTACACGCCGGCGTAACGCAACGCTCCGTAATTTTCGATACCGGTAATCGGCACGCCGGGTTTCGGCGTTAGATAGTTACTCCGGGCGGCAAGTTGTTGCTCCGCGGAGATGAGAGTTGTCGAAGCACCCTCAAACAGCATGCGGAATGCTCCAACTCGCGGCACGGATACCGTTACACCCTGGTCAGTGAAAAACAAAACACCTTCAGGACTGCGGGCAAGATACTTTACCTGTGGCGCGGTCTGTCCGCGGTTCAATTCAAATGAGAATGGAATGTTTACCGCCGGAGTGGCAGCTGGCGAAGTCGCAGATGAATGGTCGGCGGCAAAGCTGGCAATAGCGTTGAGCAAAAAACAAATGGCAAGGACGGAGCAAAGTGGCTTAAGCATGGGCTTCCTCATGCATCATCACTGATTCCGTTACAGGGGGTCCGGTGGGCGGATGTGCTTGTCTGAAACAGATGTGGGCTGCTGCTGCAAGGGTTGTCCGGCAGCTGCTCAGCTTTTAAAGAGTGATTTTTCTCTCTCAATCAATGCCTCGGGCAGCATTGCCCGCGAACAATAACAAGGTTATCCTCAGAACAACAGCCGCCAATGAAAGAACAACCTCGGTTTCGGGTAGCCACATATAACACTCACAAATGCCGTGGCATTGATGGACGGATTCGCCCGTCCAGAGTAGCCGAAGTCTTGAATGAGCTTGAGGCTGACGTCATAGCTCTGCAGGAAGTAGTGAGCCTGAAAGGCGGAGGCAAAGAGCAGAACCAGGCGCAATACCTAGCCGACGCCGCCGGATATGACTATCGCATTGGTGAGACGCGCAAGCTGCGTGGCGCCGTGTATGGCAATGTGATTCTCAGCCGTTTTCCCGTGCGTGAAGTCCGCGTTTATGATCTTACAGCTTCTCGCCGTGAAGCCCGTGGCTGTATTCGCTGCGATCTCGAAATTGCGCCGGGGAAAATCGTGCATCTCTTCAACGTTCATCTGGGCACTGGATATATGGAGCGCCGCAAGCAGGCACGTTTGCTGATGAGCCGTGAAGTTTTGCTTTC
>DATBVH010000142.1:0-2790 GCA_036515395.1 Candidatus Angelobacter sp. | reverse complement strand
CGCTTGGCGTCATTAAGGGACCTCTCTGGATGTTCTCAATTTTATACCGCAGCGGCCATCCATAAGTGATGAGGAAAGCCCAACAGCTACTTACCAACCCCAAAGCAAATTCCTGACTCCTATTCATGATGAAGAAGGTTGCTTTCGTGCTCTTGGTAGGCTGCGCGATTTCGGTCGGCATCGGCAGTGGCCAAGAAAATCCGAATAATTCGCAGGACCGTGGCGCTGTGAAAGTGCAGATGCACAATGTGATGTACCACTTCACCGACCAGATAGCAGTACATCTGATCGATGTAGGCGGCAACCTGGTGCCCACGTCGGCTTCCCATATACCTATTTTTGACGACAAGAACTCTTTCAAGTTGCAGATCACCGCGGCTGAAATGACGATGGACCCGCAATCGCTCGCCAACGTCCTGAACTCCCACGTCTTCTCCGCGAAAGATGCGCCCTTAAAAGATATTTCTATCACCATCGACAATGGCCGGCTGAAAGTGAAAGGCAAGCTGCATAAAAAAGGCGATATCGGATTTGAGACCGAAGGCCAGCTCAGCGCCACATCAGATGGCAAGATCCGGCTGCACTCAGAAAAAATCAAGGCGCTGCATTTGCCGGTGAAGGGCATGATGGACTTGTTCGGAATCGACATTGCCGACCTGATCAAGAATGGCAAGGTGCGCGGTGTGCAGGCGGAAAAGGATGACCTGATTCTTGATCCCGGAGAGATTCTTCCTCCGCCAAGGATTTCCGGCAAGATCACGGACATTCATCTGGAAGGCAACAACATCGTTCAAATTTTTGGCGAACCCAAGAAATATCCATGGGCAAAGGTCGCGGCACAGAACTACATGGCCTATCGCGGCAACAAGCTGCAATTTGGAAAGCTGCTGATGTCCGACACCGATCTTCTATTAATTGATCCTGCGCCCAAAGACCCATTCGACTTTTATCTTGACCGCTATAAAGACCAGCTCGTGGCCGGATACAGCAAGACCACACCAACTTTTGGCCTGAATGTTTATATGGTGGATTTCAATAAGCTCAAGAAAGCTTCTGCGCCGAATAAAAAGGCCACGCCTCGGCGATGAAATCCAAGATGCAAATGCGGCCAGCATTCGCCGCGTCAGGGTGACTAGAACATTCCGCCGGTGTTGACCGTCAGCGCGCTCAGGGCGAGTTCCAGTTTCGTAATCGCTTCGTTCAATTCCGGATGAATTGCGCCGAACTTCTCATTCAGTGTCTTGAGAAGCTGATGAGCGCCCGTGATGTGCTGTATCGGTTCTAAAAGAGGCTGTTTGCCAGTTGCCGGTTCCCCGCTTTTTGGTCCATCGCTTTTCGGTTCCATTGCAAGTACCTCCTTAGCCAACGAGCCTTGCCGGACAGATATGGATGTTACATTCATTATCCTACGCGCCTTGACCCATACACTCGATCAAATTCCCGCGGCATTTATGGTTTGCCGCTCGTTACCTCAGAGACATATCCTTTCCAGATGTGGATCGTCGCATAACTGCGATATGGGCTCCAGCGGCTGAAAGCCTGCTCCAGCGCGGCATGCGCGATCATGGCTTTATCTTTGCTCAAAGTTTTGCCGTTGCTCAAAGCTTTCCGCAAGATCAGGTCGCCTTCAGGCCAATGATCGTGGCTGGCGGCGGTTCGCATCAGAATGTAACCAACGGTCCACTTTCCTATTCCTTTCAGCGCCAGCAGACGGTCTTTAATATTGGCCTGTTCGAGGCATTGTTCGCCGTGTTCTGCAAAGAACGCAGCCAGCGTTTTCACCGTTTCCATTCGACTGCCGGGAACTCCCAGACCGCTTAGGTCAGCTTGCGCTATCTGTTCTGCGGTGGGAAAAAGCCACGATGATTCATTCAAACGCGTTCCTGCAGCGCGCACCAGACGCCCCATCAGCGTAGTTGCGGCAGGCACGGAAACCTGCTGGCCCAGAATGGCTCGCATGGAGATTTCCAACGCAGACCATCCCCCAGGCAATCGCAATCCGGCCTGCCGTTTCACGAAGCCGCCGAGCCATGAGTCGCGACGAAGGAACGCTTCGATTGGTACGGTGCTCACATCTGGTTTGAATATCTGTTTCGCGCGGCTCTCGACCAAACTCCGCGTTTCGGCTTTGCCGGAATAGTCAATTTGCAACGTCGCAGATGCCGGGTGGTACGTCACGGAAAACGTCTGCGCCGCGATCCCGTCAGTGACCGTCCGCGTGTAGACACAGTCGGTAACGACTTCCACGCCGGGAGTCGCGCGCAATCGCAGGAAAGAAAGCAAAGACTCCCAGTCAAAGGGCTGCTGAACGGGAAGCGTGAACTTGGAGTGAATTTCCTTTTCCGTCGGTCGAGTCGCCAGATGTGCCACACGGGTACCGGTTATGCTCTTCCGCGCATCTTGGCCCACCACCAGCGCACGCCCACCAGCAGAAAACGCCAATCCTGGAAGAATTCCGGCGGCTTATGCTCAAAGGCGTGGCCGATGAATTGCAAAAGCCAGCCAAAGATGAAGAGTCCGGCGGCAAGCATCCAGAGCGGATGATAGAAAATAGCTGCCACAGCAAGCGCCAGCGAGAGCACAATCAGTGGAATACCAAGGCTATGGCAAAGCCTATTGACCGGATGAGTATGGCTGCTCGCGTATTGCGCGATCCATTGTTCGCTGGTGCGTCCGCCTAACATGCGCGGATTATAACCCATGCCGCTTATTACTGCGGTGTCAACAAAAACACCCGTGTTGGCCCCGCGTGAACGTGACTATCCGCCGTAACTTCCTGATGCTGGCTGA
>DATBVH010000141.1:0-4318 GCA_036515395.1 Candidatus Angelobacter sp. | reverse complement strand
CCGCCGCCGCTCACCACTTTGCCGACCGAGCGAATCATGCCCGCCGAAACCGGCGCCAGCATGTACATGTTGAAGTTGCTGGTGAGCACAAAACGATCTTCCACCAGCGAGCCCACGGCAAAAAATGCAGCGTCGTCCAGGCTCTTGAAATAAACCGCGCCGTGCGCAGCGCGTGCTCCGTGAAAAAAGCGCCTATCCACGTTCACCCGGATCTCGGCCGTTCCTCGCTCTATATGGATCACGGGCTTAAAGAATTCATTTATCGGCGCGGCCAGATACATGCGTTCCAGCTTGCGATAGTGCTCCGGGTTTTCCGTAACCGTTACTCTGCTCGTTGCCACTATAGGTTCATCTTGAGGCGTTCAGCGGGCGTCTAAGCCCGCTGCCGAAATCCTGAGGGCAAAAGCCCGAAGGACCTCTGTTTGTTAAAGGTTCATCCAAACTGATTTCAACTCGGTGTAATGTTCAATTGCGTGCATTCCCAACTCGCGCCCAAAGCCTGACTGCTTGTAGCCGCCAAACGGCATCGACGCGTCCATCACGCCATAGGTATTGATCCACACCGTTCCCGCCTTCAAGCGACGCGAAAGCTGGTGCGCTTTCTTGATGTCATTCGTCCAGACAGCGGCCGCCAAGCCGTAAACGTTTTTGTTGGCAAGTTCAGCCACCTGCTCAATGTCGTCAAAAGTGAGCGTGGCCAGCACAGGGCCAAAAATTTCTTCCTGCGCGATCTTCATGTCATTATTCACGCCGCCAAAAATCGTCGGCTCAATAAAATATCCGTGATCGCCATTGACCTGCGCCCGCTTGCCGCCAGCCAACAGCTTTGCCCCTTCAGTCTTTCCTGCTTCGATATATCCCAGCACTGTCTGCATCTGCTTTTCGCTCACGATAGCGCCCAGCCGCGTCTTGGGATCAAGTGGATCGCCCAGCCTGATCTTCTTTGATGATTCCACGAGCTTAGTCACAAACTCGTCTTCAGCTTTCTTCTCGATGAACAGGCGCGAACCGGCGCAGCACACTTCACCCTTGCCATAAAAGATGCCGTTCAGCGCACCCTTCACTGCGGAGTCCATTTGCGAATCGGCAAAAACAATATTGGGCGACTTGCCGCCTAGCTCCAGCGTCACGCGTTTGAGCGTGTCCGCCGAGCTGCGCATGATTTCTTTCCCGACGGATGTCGATCCGGTAAACGCAATCTTGTCCACACCGGGATGTTTCACCAGCGCAGCGCCGGTCTCTGGTCCGCCGGTCACAATGTTGAGCACGCCAGCAGGAAGACCAGCCTCAAGCGCGAGTTCACCGAAGCGCAAAGCTGTCAGCGGCGTCTGCTCTGCGGGCTTCAAAATTACGCAATTGCCGCAAGCCAGCGCCGGCCCCAGCTTCCAACTGGCCAGCAACAGCGGGAAATTCCACGCCACAATCGCCCCCACCACGCCCACAGGATCGCGCAGCGTGTAAGTAAACGCATTGCTAAAGGTGTTGACGGTCTCGCCATGGATCTTTGTCGCCCATCCCGCGTAGTAGCGGAAAACATCCGCCACCATCGGCATGTCCACGTAGCGCGACTCAAAGATCGGCTTGCCGTTGTTGAGCGTTTCCAGCTCGGCCAGCTCTTCAATGTTCTTTTCGATCAGGTCGGCAATGCGCCACAAAACCTTGCCGCGCTCGCTGGAGGACATCTTGCGCCACGGGCTGTTGACGTCATCAAACGCCTTGCGCGCCGCCGCCACAGCCTGGTCAATGCCGCTGGCTCCGCCTTCGGCGACCTGCGTCAGCACCTCACCCGTTGCGGGATTGAAGGTATCAAAAGACTTTCCTGAGCCTTCCGACCACTGCCCATTAATCAGGAGTTTGCCGGGGGAGACTTTTGCTTTTGTAGCTGCGATCATGAGTTTTTCAATCCCGAGCGGAGCGAGGGATCACTCTCCTCACGTCGCTCTTAATTTTTGTAATGATCCAGCGCAACTTTCGTCGCGCAATCCAAGGAGAATTGTTTTTCCCGATCAGCGAGGAAGCTCGTAGGGCTCCCTCGCTACGCTCGGGATTTCAGAAAAGCAGCTACTTTGCCTTAAACGTCGCCGGCCGCTTCTCCACGTACGCCGCCAGGCCTTCTTTGGCATCGTCGCTGGCAAAGAGGCGTTGTTGCAGTTCACGCTCAATGGCCAGGGCTGACTCCATGGGGACTTCCCAGCCGCTCTGCACAGACCGTTTGATGTTGCCAACGGCCTTCGCTGCTTTGTTCGGAGGCGTGAACTGCCGCGCGTATTCCATCACGTTTTCCATGAAGTTGTCGCGCTCGTAAATGTCATTCACGATGCCCATGTCCTTCGCTTCTTCGAAAGTAAAGGTATTACCCGTGACCATCAGTTCAATGGCTTTGCTCTTGCCCACAATGCGGCTCAGGCGCTGCGTGCCTCCGGTACCGGGAAGGACACCGAGATTAATTTCTGGCAATCCAACCTTGCCCGCGTCTTTGCGCGCAATGCGGATATCCGCGGCCATGGCGATTTCCAATCCGCCACCCACGCAGTGGCCGTTAATCGCGGCGATCACCAGCTTGGGCGTGTGCTCCAGGCGCAGCAGCATTTCATTGGCATGCAGGCAGAAGTAATACTTAAACGTGGGATCGACGCTGGAAAGCATTTTGATATTCGCGCCGGCGGAAAAGAACTTATCGCCTGCTCCGGTCAGCAGCAGCACATATACGTCATTATCCATACGCGCTTTCAGGATGGCCTCATCCAGCTGCCGGTTCATCTCGTAGGTGTAAGTATTTGCCGGCGGATCGCTCAGTTCGATCACCGCAATGCCGTCTTCAACGCGATAGTTCACCAGGGTCTTGGTTTCAGTTGCTGTGGTAGTCGCCATTTCAAAAGCTCCTTATGAATTTCGAAACTTGATCTCTTCAGGCCGTCAGGCGGTTGTCTTTGCGATTTTGCGTTTGGTTTTGCCGGGGTTGAGCACGCCGCGCAAAAACAGGTTGCTCATCTCCTCGGCCATGGCTCCGGCATCCAGGTCCACGCGAGGGTTGTGCCAGGTGTAAATCCAGTTGATCATGCCAAAGAGTCCCAGCACGGCCAGCCGTCCGGAAAATTGTAGTCCTTTTTCGCGCCGCAAATCTTCCAGCAGGTCCAGGCAGATTTTGTAGTACTCGCGCTTGATGGTCCGGATCTCAGCGCCTCGGCCATTCTTGAGTGTTTCATCTTCATGCGTCAGCACCTTCATGGCTTCTTTGTTCGCCAGAAAATATTCCAGGTGATTTTCAATGAAGATGCGCACGCGCTCTTCGGCGTCCTTTGATTCCTTTAAACGCTCCTGCAGCCGCTCGATGATGGTCCGAAAAGTGTGTTTTTGTATCAGGTAAAGCAGGTCTTCCTTGGACTCAAAATAATGATACAAACCAGCCAGAGACATTCCTGCAGCACGTGATAGATCGCGCATTGAAGCGCCTTCATAGCTTTTTTCGCAGAAGATATGGGCGGCGTGGTGCAGCAGCTTGGCAAGCCGGCGGTCAAAGCGGGAATCCGCTGCTTCTTCCCCGTTCGCAGACCGGCTCTTGCGACCGATAAACGGTTCGCTTGCTGGCCGGGTTTCCGTATTCTGCAGTGCCATAAAGGACTAAGGTTACCGAACGTTCGTTCGATTATTAATTATCGCTTGCAGGTTGCCACAAGGTCAAATCCGGCAACCACTCCCAACTTCGTCTGCAAGGGGGCCTTTGGGTACTCAAATGCGCATTCACAGTATTGTTGGCAAGAGGAAACTCTAAGGCGCTGAGGATGCATGTACTTGCATTTGCAAGCTTTAACTCCAGCTCCCATAGGCAAGGTACCCGAATGAAGGAACTCTGTTTACCACGGAAGATGCAAGCAATTGCATACAGCCTTTTGTTTTGCACATTCCTGGCTGGTTGCGGTACCGGTGCGCTCCAGCAGCAATCAAGTTCGGCTCCGCCTCAAGCCACCCAGAATATGACCGTTACCCAACTGCGAGTGGGGGGCGCACCAGCAGACCAGGTCTTCTCTTTTGAAGTCACTATCGGCAATCCGATCAGCCTGATTCCAGTCGGTGGCGGCGCTTCTTCCATGATCGCAGTCAACATGAATCGGCTGGAACTGAGCGGTACTGCGGAAAAGATGCAGGCGTTGAGCGTAATGCCGCTGAAGCAAGGCAGCTACGCCGCCGCAGATATCACAATCCAGAGTCCTTCCCTCACCTATGCCAAGACTTTGCTTACTCCAGCGCCTGTAACGCTGATTGACCGGGTAGACGGTGCGGACCAGACCGTGCGGATAAACTTTAATCCGCCGCTGAC
>DATBVH010000140.1:0-16769 GCA_036515395.1 Candidatus Angelobacter sp. | reverse complement strand
TTGCAGTCCAAAGAGAGCGCAAACGGTGGCTGTGGCCACGCCGTGCTGGCCCGCACCGGTTTCTGCGATGATGCGTTTCTTGCCCATGCGCACGGCCAGCAATGCCTGTCCCAGACAGTTGTTGATTTTGTGTGCGCCGGTGTGCAGCAGGTCTTCACGCTTGAGATAAATCTTGGCGCCGCCCAATTCTTTGGTAAGGCGGGCCGCATGAAACAGCGCCGTTGGACGTCCCGCATACTCCTTCAACAGGCGCACAAATTCGGCACGAAACTTCTTGTCACGCTTCGCCTTGTCATATTCGCGCTCTAATTGCTCCAGCGCCGCCATCAGCGTTTCTGGCACATAGCGGCCGCCATAAAGCCCAAATCGTCCAGGTACATGTTTCTCTTTTCTCAATGCGCTCGATCTCATATCTGTTCCGCCTTCCGTACCGCCGCAACAAATTTCTTTAGTTTTTCCGGATCCTTACGCCCTGGCTCACACTCCACGCCTGTTACAACGTCTACACCCCAAGGCTTAAAAACGCGCATTGCATCGCCCACGTTTTCCGGGGTAAGTCCGCCGGCGACGATGAACTTTCCCAGCCGCTCGCCCAGTTGTGCCCGCGCGGCCTGCCAATCAAATGTCTTGCCGCTGCCGGCGCCGGAATCAAAGAGCCACGCGTCTACGACGCCGGGTACAGCTGCATAGCTGTCAAATCTAAGCTCAAAGCCATCCCAAACAATCACGGTTTTAATTTTCCGCAACCCATCTCGGCGGTCTTCAGGCAGATAGCTATACACCTCGGGAGGAAATTCTCCTTCGCCGTGCATCTGTATTCCTGTCAGCTCAACCTCGCGAACTACCTGGCGAATGCCCATTGCGCCGGCATCCAGAAACACGCCAATCTTCTCAATGTTTGGCGGTAGCTCTCTGATAATTTTTTGCGCGTTTTCCGGCAGAATCCTGCGCTTACTGGGGGCAAAGATAAAGCCCAAAGCGTCAGCGCCGGCTTCAATCGAGCTGAGCGCGTCTTCAAGAGAAGTAGTCCCACAGATTTTGATCCATGTATGCATTGAATGTATTTTGGGAAAGCTGTTGTGGCTTCTTACTGGACTGTGCCACGCCAGTTTGGAGAAGCCGAAGCGGATGGCGAATACCATCCTGCATCCTGTAAGAGCTGCTGCAATTTCTGCCCGGGATCTTCAGCGCGCATCAGCGCTTCACCAATCAGGAACGCCTGATATCCGGCGGCATGCAGCTCACGGATCTCAGCGCCGCTATCGATTCCGCTTTCTGCCACGCGAAGCACGTGGTTGGGAATGCTATCTGCCAGATCGATGACCGTGTCCAAGCTGACCTGAAACGTCTTGAGATTGCGGCTATTCACGCCGATCATATCCGCACCGCCATCAATCGCGCGCTTCAGCTCTTCTTCGTCATGGACTTCACAAAGCGCATCCAGTTCCAGAACGCGCGAATAATCCAGCAGCCGGCGGAACGTAGCATCATCCAGCGCGGAGAGAATCAATAAAATTGCGTCTGCGTGATGAGCGCGGGCCTCAGTGATCTGAAATTCATCGATGATGAAATCTTTGCGCAGGCAAGGCAGGTTGGTCGCGGCAGAAGCTTCTAGCAAATTGGCCAGCGATCCGTGAAAAAACTCTTCATCGGTAAGTACCGATAGTGCGGATGCACCGCCACGAGCAAGCTGGTTGGCCAGCGTTGCCACGGGAAACGTTCCACGAATCGTACCCTTGGACGGCGAGGCCTTTTTTAATTCGCCGATGACTGCCGGACCGAGCTGGGACATTGCACCCAGCCGCTTGCGAAAGCCACGAGGCGTATGCGCCGCAGCCGCTTTCTCCAATGGACGGAGTTGTGCCTGCGCTTTAGAGCGTTCAACGCGCTCACGCGTAGCGGCAAGAATCTGGTCCAGGGTGGTCATGGCGGCAGCAGATTCAAGTATATGGCTTGGGCGGGAGAAACCGAAGAGGAAAAGCCGCCTTAGCCCACGGGAATCCGAAATAGGACTGAAATAATGCCCAGCAAATTCGGGTCCCTGCGCGCTTTCGGCGGCTTGACGTCTGGCCCAGTAAAATACCTACAATTCGCCGCGGGTCTGGGAGCGATCTTGAATGACAATGCCGCCATTTTCCGTGGTGGCCCGAACCTGCGGGTTTGCTCCGCCCATCCGGAACAGTTTGTGGCCGCTGTCCCATGTACGCTCACCGGCGTCACAGGCATTGCCCTTGCAGATGATGGAAGTATGCTCGGATGCCACAACTTCCAGCCCGCCGCTGAAAGTCTTTGGCACGGAAACCACCAGGCCGCCATTGCGGGCATGAGCTTCCAGGCCCTTGCCTTCCCATCGCTCCGGCAAGGCGATAGACAGACCACCGTTTTCAACTTTAGCGCTCACGTCGCCTCCGCAATCCTTAATGGAGATGCCGCCATTTTCTGCTTCAGCCGTGAGCTTGCCAGTGCTGCCTCGGAATGAAATGCCTCCATTCTCGGCATGGGCTTGAGCCGTTCCAGTGAAGTTGGTTAATGACACCCCGCCATTGTGGACATTGAGATTTAAATCCGCATTCCTGGGCGCTTTGACCAGAAGAAGAGTGCCCAGCGAATGATGGTTCTCCTCTGGCGTGTGGACGGAAATTTTTGACCCGTTGACTTCCAGCCGGGTTTCCGCCAGCAGCTTTCGGCCTTCGTTTTCATCGTCAGCTGAAATCTGTTTACAGAGCTTGAGACTAAATTCCGGCTTGTCCCAGGTTGTTACCTGGATGCCGCCATTGTGCTCTGCGGTGATGGTCAACGGTTGATTGGGAACAGTTTTGATTTCTTCATCTCGCACGCTCGCGCGATACTCGTCATTTCCCACGCGCAAGTGGTCGCGGCAATCGTCGCTGGCAGGATTATCATTCAGAATTACGGTTGAAGTGCTCCCGTCGCGATGCTCTCCGGCGCGAGCCAGAGCGATGCATAAGGGCAATGTGAGACCCAAAGCTATCATCTTTTTCATGGTCTTACCTCTCAATTCGAGCGGTTAGATTGCCGTCCCGACTGCCGGTTAGCCTTGTTTGCGACGAAATGATACGCAGATAATGCATTTCACCCCACCTTACAAATGTGGCCTCGGTAACATGCGGCCCGCCCGGCTTGCGCGGCGAGCCGCATGCATCAGGAGCATAAACGGGCGTGAAGGAAAACGAAGCACTAATGCGGTGTGGAGCGAAGCGACAAAAAAAAGAGATCAGGCCGTGATGAGTCCGCGGGGCTTTACGTTTTTACGGATGAACTCGGCAATATCATCCATCGGCGTGCCGGGATTGAAAATTGCGCTGACGCCCGCCTTTTTCAGGAAATCAAAATCCTGCTCCGGAATGATGCCGCCGATCAGAAAAAGCACGTCCTCCATCTTGTTCTGCTTGAGCAGATCGGAAACCCGCGGCACGATGGCGTTGTGAGCGCCGGAAAGAATAGAAAGACCAATCACGTCCACATCTTCCTGCAAAGCCGAGTTCACGATCATTTCCGGGGTTTGCCGCAACCCGGTATAGATGACTTCCATTCCTGCGTCGCGCAAGGCGCGGGCGATCACCTTGGCCCCGCGATCATGGCCGTCGAGGCCGGGTTTGGCAACAAGCACGCGGATTTTGCGGTCAGCAGCCATTTACTGGAAGAATTCTAACAGAATCCAAAACCTACCACGGAGACACGGAGGCACGGAGAAAAGCCAAAAAAATATTGCCCTTCAGACCGTCTCACCAAGGATTGCCGCATTGATAAAACCTGTTTGTCATGAAGCTTTCGTTCTGCCCTTCTGCTTTCCTCCGTGTCTCCGTGCCTCCGTGATGGATTCATCTTTTGGCAGTTCCAGGCTGCGCCACAGATACCACGCAGCAAAGCTGCAATACGGATGCCAGCTTTTAGCGATCTGCTCCACTTGCTTAGGCGTCGGCATCTTGCGTTTTCTGTAGGCTTTTTGAATCGCCATGCGCACGCCCAGATCTCCAATTGGAAGCACATTGGGCCGTCGAAGTGAAAATAGCAGGAACATATGCGCTGTCCAGACACCTACGCCTTTAATGTCAGTTAAAGACGCGATGACTTCTTCGTCGCTCATGGAGGGCAGTTTCGTGAAATCCACCTTTCCGCTGATTGCGTGCTCCGCCAGATCGCGTATATAGCCGAGCTTTTGCCGTGACAGCCCAGCCCGCCGCATCTCGCCCACGCTCAGGTTCTGGATCGACTCAGGCGTGAGCGCCCCGCCCGCAGCTTCTTCAAGACGGCCATAAATCGTCCGCGCGGCCTTGGTGCTCAACTGCTGGAATACGATGGCACGGGCCAGCATTTCAAAAGTCGGCTCACGATAAGCCATTTTGCAGGCCCCGACGCGGGCAATAATAGAAGCAAGAATGGCATCTGATTTTTTAAGATGGTTGACGGCTTTTCTCATGAATGCTGATTCTAAACCAGCCGCTGGGATTGCTGCCTCTGCTGAAACCGACTTCAGCTTCTGGCGCATCTTTGCCCGGCACTGGCAATCCAGCGTGCGCTACTACGGACTGCGGCATACGCTTGCTCAAGTTAGCGAAGCGGCTTACCGCTTTTTCCGTGAGTTTTTGCCCGGCCGTCGCAAAGCAAAGTACGGCGATCTGGACTTTGACTTTGACCACATGGTTGACACCACGCGGGCCAACGTAGGCTTCCGCGAACAATTAACCGCAGCGCTCAGCGGACATCAGTATTTTCCGACCGAGCCGTGGCTGTTTGAGCAGATCATGCAGGCGCTAATCCTGGCAGTCAGCGATCAGCACTCGGCAGTCAGCCAGGGAGCGGCTACCCTAACGGCGTTGCAAGACTTCACGTTTATTGACCTTGGTTCCGGCAAGGGCAGGGTGCTGCTCATGGCGGCGCCATATGGATTCAAGAGAATTATCGGCGTGGAGTACATGCCGGAGTGGCACAGGATTGCGAAAAAGAATATTCGTAAATTTACTGCCGAACACCAACCGGCTGCTGTCATCGAAAACCTCTGTATGGACGCGCGCGAGTTCGATTTTCCCGCCGGACCGCTGATCGTCTATTTGTTCAACCCGTTTCCGGAGCCGGTGTTTGCGGCGGTGCTGGATAAGCTACGGCAATCCCTGCTCGCAAATCCCAGACCACTGTTCATAGCTTATCGATATCCTGAATTGGAGACACTGCTGAATAAGGGTGAATGGCTGGACAAGATTGCGGGTACGGAACAATGGGCGGTGTATCGAGATCGCCGGAAGCGCGCGTAATCGCCGTGATAAGCGGAGAAGGATTATCAAGAAAACTACTTGATTTCCGAGTTTGTCGCAGGCGGCTCTTATCATAAGCTAATCGAGCTCCGATATCCGTCTTTCAGCACGTATCTTCGCCAATTTCTTGGAATCCTTCTGAGCAGAATGCTCCGCGGAAGACAAGCCGAATTCCTTGTTGTATTGTGCGCCGGTCATTGGAATCCGATTTCTGTTTGTACGACCTCGGCACCAGAAAATCACGACCGTGCCTATTGTCAGGGCCACCGTGGATGTCGGAAACCCATCAGGAGGCCAGCCAATCCGATAATTGCTATACAGTAACATCCCCGTTAAGAGTACGAATAACAAGACTACAAACAAGCTTAGAAGTTGATTAATTTTAGACACTGAGAAATCGTACGGTCCCCACAATTTCCAAAAAGCAAGATCGGCCTCACTCAAGACCGTTTTGTATAGAGGTCCATTGATTTCGTTTTCCAGAAGGTCAACATGCTTCTCCCAGTTCTCTTGCCAGAATTTGCTCCCGCGATTGACAAAATACCACGCTATAGAAAAAACCACACCGAGGCAGGAAACGAGAAGAAGTGCGTCCGGCTTCTCGTTGGCTGGTATATCCTTTGAGGTCGATACAGTTACATACCCAGCCAACGCAACAGCAAGAAATGTCCAGAAATACGTTGCACGCTTCCAGTAAAGCTCGATCTCGAACTTTCTAATTTCAAGCGCGAGTTCCAGCGCCTTTTCTGCCTTTGATTTCTTCGTGTCTTCCTTGTCGTCTGTCATGCGCTGTTCTGTGCCGCGAATCTCTACGTGATGCTCACTTCTTCATACGTTCCATAGACTTCGCGCAGAGCCTGGCAGATTTCCCCAACGGTGGCGTAGGCGCGGACGCAATCGATAATAAAAGGCATGGTGTTCGCATCGCTGATGTGGCCATCGGCACGAACGACCGGCTCCTGGGCAGCAGCGTTCTTTAGCGCGTCAA
Organism: Candidatus Angelobacter sp.; assembly: GCA_036515395.1. Taxonomy (GTDB): domain Bacteria; phylum Acidobacteriota; class Terriglobia; order Terriglobales; family Acidobacteriaceae; genus Angelobacter. The sequence continues at coordinate 10,508 of DATBVH010000140.1, read as the reverse complement.
GGGTGCGGCGGACATCATCATTGTTGCGGCGGGCGCGGAGTGCTTTCAGTTTCGCTGTCTGGTGGCGCGCCACGGATTCGTCGATATAGAGCGTCTCCGGTTGCGTTTCCTGAATGGCGAAATCGTTCACGCCGACAACAATCTTTTCCTTGGCCTCAACGGCGCGTTGATACTGGTATGAAGCTTCGGCAATTTCTTTCTGCGGGAAGCCATTTTCAATGGCTTTGACCATGCCGCCCATGGCGTCGAGGCGCTCGAAATAATCGAATGCGCCTTTCTCCATATCGAGCGTGAGTTTTTCCAGGAAGTAAGAGCCGGCCAGAGGATCGACAGTCTGTGCGACGCCGGATTCGTAAGCGATAATCTGCTGCGTGCGCAGCGCGATGCGAGCAGCTTCCTGCGTTGGCAATGCCAGCGCTTCATCGTAGGAATCGGTATGGAGAGACTGTGTTCCGCCCAGCACTGCCGCCAATCCCTGCAAGGCCACGCGCGCAATGTTGTTGAGAGGTTGCTGCGCCGTCAGCGACACGCCTGCAGTCTGCGTGTGGAAACGCATCAGCCATGTGCGCTCCTGCTTTGCGCCAAAGCGATCTTTCATCAGGCGGTACCAGATTTTACGCGCGGCACGGAACTTGGCAATCTCTTCAAAGAAATCACTGTGCGAGTTGAAGAAATAGCTTAGGCGAGGCCCAAACTCGTCGATGTCCAGACCGCGACGGCGCGCCCACTCGACGTATTCAACACCGTCATAAATCGTGAACGCCAGTTCCTGAAGCGCCGTAGAGCCGGCTTCACGAATGTGGTACCCACTGATGGAGATGGTGTTGAACCTGGGCGTGAATTTTGAGCCGAACTCAAAGGTATCGATCACCAGGCGCATTGAAGGGGCAGGCGGATAAATGTATTCCTTCTGCGCGATGTATTCCTTGAGGATGTCATTCTGTAGCGTGCCGGAAACTTTCTTCCAGTCTGCGCCCTGCTTTTCCGCGACAACGAGATACATGGCCCACAGCACAGACGCCGGAGAATTGATCGTCATGGAGACGGTGGTCTTTTCCAGATCGATGCCGTCGAAGAGGATTTCCATGTCCTCAAGCGAATCAATGGCCACGCCGCACTTGCCGACTTCACCTTCACTGGCTGCATGATCGGAGTCATAACCCATCAGCGTTGGCAGATCGAAAGCGACAGAGAGTCCGCCGCCGCCGCTGGCCATCAGGTATTTGTAGCGCTCATTGGTTTCTTCCGGAGAGGCAAAGCCGGAAAACTGGCGCATGGTCCAGAGGCGTCCGCGATAGCCGCTGGAGTGAATTCCGCGCGTGTACGGGGCCTGGCCGGGATAGCCAAGATACTTTTCGTAATTCCAGTCCTCGGGCAGATCGGCCTGGGTATAAAGCCGACGGATAGGCACACCGCTGATCGTGGTGAACTGGGCATGGCCGCTTTCGTCCAGATTGATGCCGGTAGCCGCACCAATGGGTCTTTCCGGCGACTTCTCCAGCGTTTTGGCCAGAGTAGTCTCGGCCCAGCGTTTTTCCGAGTCAGACGGGTGCCGGCCTTCAAAAACGTCCGCAATGGGGTTTTCCGCAACCCCGCTTGGATCTTTCTTCTTGTTTACGTGATCTGCCATAAATCAATTTTAAACCAACAGGATTAAGATGCATTGAGACGTGGCGTTGCAAGGGTAGTCACAGCGGCTTTTAGCGGAAAAGCGCACAACTCGCACAAACGACACAGCTTTCGAGTTACTTACCCGCACTCACGGCGGTATTCTGTAAAACCAGCTGTTCTTCGTCCGCTCCCTGCACCTTATCAAAAAAGCTTTTCAGTTCAGAGTACTCTGCAACCCGAAAGATAATTCCATTAATCACCAGAGCTCGCTTGCTGACGAACTGTTTGTTGGCGAAGGAGCGCGTCGTAACAAATCGTGTAGCGGGGAGTTTGATGTCCTGCGCGGCAGGAACGGATTCCGCAGTGTATCCGTCCGGCACCTGGAGAATAACGTTGTCCATTTCATTGTGGGCAAATGGAAAATACACGGAGTATTTCCGTTCCTTGTGCTGGAAAGCCTGTTTCTGCTTTGTGGTCCTGAAGAGAGCGGCAGGAATCAATAACCGTTTTCCTGCCTGTGAAGCGAATGATGGAACCTCTATCTTGTAGTGAATTTGCAGCGGCTCTTCCGTGGATTCCCAACCCTGAACGCTATCGACTGTGGCAATACCTCCTTCAGGGAGCCATCCTTTGGCTTCATCTTCCAGCCCTTTGCGGCGTCCAGCCTCATCCTCCTGCAATGCCCAAAGCCGCTGTTCCAGAGCGCCATTTCCCTTCACTTCTACATCCAGGGTACCTTTCAGCGAGCCGTCAGGCCCAAGTTCAACTTGGGCAATGCGGCGCAGCACCGATTTGTCAGAGGTTGCAGGCGGAATCACCACAAATGTTCCGCCAGACTTATCCAATCTCATTCCCTTATCAGAGGTATGGATCCAACGCACCAGGCCAAACGGGCAAAACGCTGTTCCCGGATCCAGAAAAACGTCATTGCCGTTGAGCTTTACCACAACAATTTCAGAAGCAAGCTGGCCAGCAACGAGGTAATTTGGCTTGAAAAAGAACTCCTTGCGGTTGGGGGCGCGAACGATCTCGGCATCAAAGCCTGCGCCGCGCGCCAATGCGACGAATAGCCGGGCTATGTCATTGTGCGTTCCATAGCCGCGGTCCAGCACATCGCCGACATTTTCGTTCGGCTTGAGTTCTTCCTTCTTGTCCTCCTGCTTTGTGCGTCTGCGTTCAAAGCTGAGATTCCGGGTGGTCTGGGCGCGCGAATAGAGTAGATGCAGCTTCTTTTCCGAATCGGTTTCTCCGACGATTGCCGCTGAAGCCGCAGTCCGTATGGAATCGCGGTTGCCGATGAAGCGTTCTGATTCATCGAATTTGATACGTCCAAATTTCTGCCAAAAAGCTTCAGATGAAATCAGTTCATTGCCGCCATAGAAAAACCGGACAATCGGTTTCAAATCCGCGACCGGCGGCGCATACTCTTCACTCTTGAAGGCGGGCTGGTTCTCCAGCTCCAGCTCTATTGCGCCATTCTTGGTTCGATGCGGCGGGGTGAAATTGCCATAAACTTCATACGCCAGGCGTGATCCTGTCCCAATCAAGTATTCATTGGTCTGCAGCTGCCTGGAACGGCCCAGCAGCCAGAAGTGCTCTTTTACCGTAAAGAGATCATGCTGCACGGACCAGCTCGTATCGACGGTAAACCTCTCCCATGAATATTTGTATTTGTACTCGATGATGCTCCCCACCGTTACCTCCGGCAGAGTCAATGTTTGAGCCAGAAATTTGAGGTCGCGTGTTTTGACCAGGACTTTTTCAAACGGCTTGCCCGTGAATTCCACGATGGAACCATCTGGATGGATGGTGCGCCCTTTTACGCCGTCAAAGTGATACCAAGGAGAGATAGGAATTTCGATGTTGGCGTGCTTCTTGCCTTCTTCAGTCAAGATCTTGATGCGGTGATAAATAAACTGGTACCTGGCATCATCATCGCGATAGTCCGCAAAAAAGAGCTGGATGGCTGAAGCTCCGGGGTCACCGGGAACTTCCTTGATCTCGCGGTCCTGAGCAGTAATTTCGCGCCACTCCTGGCTCTGTCCAAAGCAGGTCCAGGGCAGAAAAAACAACCACATCCACAACAAGCATCGACGGTTCTTCATGTCGTTCCCCGCTGCAACTGTTATTTAGACCGGCTGCAATTCAGGTGAAGATTTCCCAGTGGCTAGTTCATCTTCTTCAAGACAGCCATATTTTTTTCATCCGTGCCAATCTGGGCAAAAAGTTTCCTGAGCTGTTCAATCCGCTCAACCGGAACCTGTGTGGTTTGCATCGTATATTGGCGGCTGTACTTAAGAACATTGCCGTCTTTTTCCGCTTTGCTGGTGTACTCGGCAAACGGGAAAATGGCCTTTGCAGGTTCCGGAAGTTCGTCCACGCTGTACCCTTCAGGAAGGGTGATTTCCACAGTGTCACTCCGCAGGAAAGGCGCGTCAAATTCATAGGCATAGTGGCGCGGCTTGGTTACGTCAAAGGCCCCGGCCATTTCTCCCACCACGCGCGGCCGCACCAGTAGCAAAGGGCCTGCGGTCTTAGCGTAATGACTGGCGGTAAACTTGTAACGTAGCACCAGATCTTTATCGATGTCGTTTTCATTTTCCAGATTGAAAGTGTCAATCTGGAAACCACCGAGGTTCGGTCCCCAGAAATGTTCCAACATTTTCTTGCGATCGTTCTGCGTCTGATGCTGAAGATATTCCCTCCCCAGCATGGCAAGGTAACCGGACCGGACTTCTTCGATCTCTCCCTGCAAGGTCCCATCGGGTAGAAGTTTCAGCTTGGCATCGCGCCGAATCTTGTTCAATTCGGGCGAACTTACAGGCAAATGGATCAACTCTCCCCCGGAATCGCTTACCAATAGCCCGAAGCTATCCTGCTCGTAATATGGCAACTGCCCCAACGGAACCATGTCATTGGTGGGATCGAATATAAGCAGATGACCCAGCTTGGGATCGTTAAACATTGCCGGCAATTTCTGTGAAATGCCGGCTTCCGGCATTTGAATCGCCAGGATCATGTGATTGAAACTTGAATTTGGCGGCGTTTTATCTGTAAAGATTCCGCGAGTGGCATGCACGACCACGTAATATGACTTCACGCCAATCTGCGCGAGCATGGCGCTGAGCACCGTGGCTTTGTCTTTACAGTCTCCGTAACGATGGGTAAAGATTTCTGCGGCCGGATGCGGACGATAACCACCTATTCCGATTTCGATAGCGTAATAGCGGACATCGCGCTGGGCGAAAAGGGTTAAGGCGCGAATCCGCTCGAACAGCGGTAAGCTTGCCGGCGCCAGTTCTTGAACTTTAGCTTGCAATGCCGGACTGGGATCACGGACGCCAGCCGTCAATTGCGAATACCAGACACCAAGGTCGTTCCATGACTCGGAGTTCCGATGAGTGGCTCTCTCTGAAAACAGAGTTACGATCATATGCCCTGCCAGGGCGCGAAAATCCGGCTCATGATATTCCCGCTCAATCCGTGGAACATCCGTCACTTCCCAAATGGAGGTGCCATTTTGTTCTGCCGGTTTTTGCTCTGCATGATTGAGCCAGTCAGCACGGTACTCCCATCTAGACGGCATATGTAGCGTATACCGGCTCTTTTCCACCGGAATCATATCCTGGAAGTACCAGTAATCCTGAAACAAGTACGGCCGGCGCTTCTGCTCATATTCAAAACCAACAACAGTGCCAATGTCTGCGCCAGGAAGCAGAATGATCTTCTCCTTAGTGTCCTCAAATTCCTTTTGACCGCCCAAACTGTGTTCAAAGGCATCTTTTTCCTTGGCTTCATATTCCAGGCCCTTTGCCGTGATACTCCAACCCCGGAAAGAGTTGATCCTGGTTTCAGAATCAAACCCCACGGAATGCTGAGCGTAATGTCTCCCTTCAGGCCGCAGGATTTTATAGGCAATGCGCTCATGGGTAACAATCTCTCCGTTGTCCTTTACGGTGGTTTCCTGATCGTCAAGCAGAACAACAGCATTTGCGTCGTCGGCATAAGTTTTTGCCGGCTGCTGCGCCAGCGTGCGGAGCCAGTCCGGCACACCGGCATTGGCGGCGGTCGTCAGCACGCTCGTGAATACGATTATGGCGAGAATGTTAGTTTGTTTTCTGAGCACTGGTGCTGCCTCCAATAAGCACGGCCTGTTGTTCGTCGCCGGCCTGTACCTTGCCGAAGAAATCTTTCACTTCCGGATACACTTCCAATTTGAAGAATATGCCATTCACCTGCAGGATTCTCTGAGTCACCAACTGTTTGCCGTCAAACTGGGTAAGGTTTTGATAGCCCGCATAGCCTAAACGGGCGGTCTGGGATTGCGGCACATTTTCCAGGGTATAGCCCTCTGGGAGCTTGATGTTGACTCTATCGACTTCACCAAACGCATAGGGAAAGTACACCGGGAATTTCCTATCCACATGCTTGAAAGCATCGAGTTGGCGGGCCTGAAACAAGTAGGCCGGCACCAGAAAACGCTTACCGGCCGCGGAAGCATACCCCGGCATTTCCACGCTGAAAACCGCGGTCAGTGGATCATCACTTGCTGCCCAGCCTTCGGCTTTGGTCATCTTGATGATCGCTCCGGTGGGAAGCCAGCCTTGCAGCTCATCTTCCAGGTCCTTCTTTTTTCCCGCTTCGTCGGTATCTAGTTCGTCCAGGCGGTGCTCCAGCGCATCGCCGCCTTCAAACTTCACGGTGATGGTCCCCGTCAAATTACCGCCTCTATCCAGGGCCATCTCTGCGTTCCGGCGGATCATGGCTTTGTCGTAGGGAGCTGCGGGGGCTATAACAAAGACGCCGCCTTTCTTATCCAGCTTGATTCCCTGGGTAGAAGTACGAATCCAGCGAAGGTACCCATACGGGCAAAATTTGGTTCCGGGATCAAGATAGATGTCCTTCCCGCCTTGATTAACAACAGCAATCTCACTATCGAGCTGCCGCCTGGAAAGCAGGCCTTTATCAAAAAATTTGTTCTTGCGATCGCTCACACGCACAATGGAGGCATCGAATCCGGCAGAGCGGGCCAGCGCTACGAACAGGCGCGTTATATCGTCGCGGTCGCCGAAACCCCGCGCCAGTACATCGCCTGCATTCTGGTTTGACTTGATTTTTTCTTTCTTTTGTTCCTGATCGGTCCGTTCGCGCTCATAGCTAAGATTCCTGACCTGTTGCGCCCGCGCATAAAGTTTTCGCAGTTTCTGTTCGGGGTCGGTCTCATTGCCGATGGCCTGAGCAGCAGCCTGACTGATCTCTTTGTGATTACCGATAAAATGTTCCGCCTCATCATTCCACTTACGTCCCGCATCCTGCCAGAATTTGTCTGGAGTGGAGCTTCCAGTACTGATGTAAAAGAACCGCATTTGGGGCTTTAAATCCTCTTCCGGAGGCATATACCCCTCAGACTCAAAGGCAGGCATGTTCTCGACGTCCAGCTCATACCCTCCGCTTTTTTGTACCGGCTTGATATTCTTCGGCATGTGCGAGTACAGGGCTGCGACCTGATAACCGTTTTCAAAACCTTCCAGGCCGCCGGAATATGGCTTCATACGGAAACTTTCCTTTACTGTGTACAGTGCATGCTGGATAGTCCAATAATTATCGGTAATAATGCCGGGCCACTGTATTTTGTATTTGTACTCGATAATGCTGCCGACATTGACCTCCGGCATGGTGAATGCCTTGGCCAAAACCTTGACGCCGCGGGTCTTGATTACCGTTTTTTGAAACGGCTTGCCGGTAAACTCCGTGATCCGGCCGTCTGGCTGAATGGTGCGCGCCTTGAGGCCAGAAATTGATCCTTCCGGCGGTATAACCAGTTCCACGTCCGCATGGCTTTTACCCTTTTCATTCAAAACCTTGATGCGAACGTAAAAAAATTCCGTCTGTTCCTGATCATTGATGAAATCAGCGTAGTAAAGCTGAACGGCATCCGCCCCCGGATTGTCGGGGACCTGCTTCATCTCCAGGTCGTGCTGGGTAATGGGTTGCCAGTCTTCTTTTTGCGCCTGCGCGGGCGCAATGAAAACCGCTAAAAGAGCAACTGAAAACAATAACCGGATAGGACTCACAGACACCTCAGCACAGTTTAGGGGGGATTGTTTGCAAACTATATAACAAGAAAGGCAATCTGGCCAGAGTTTCTGTTCTGGTTTCTATCGCGGACAGCCAGCCGATCGAAAGCCTCTGAAGTTTTGGTAGTGCTCTGCACAAAAACCCCAAACCTCGCCACAGATAACACTGATAGCACTGATTTACACGGATCAAAAAGTTCAAGGCAATTTCATCGCCAACGCGAGGAACGCAGACGGGTTCTTATCGCTTGTAGAGATCGAAGAAGTCGCGGGGATTTACCTTAAGAGCGCGCGCGAGCTGAAGGATATTGTCGAGACAGATGTTCTGCTTTCCGCGTTCCACTTCACCGACGAAATTACGGTTGACCTTTATCATCTTGCCCAGCTTTTCCTGGGACAAGCGCCGTTCCGTGCGTATGGCACGCAGACGTGCGCCGAAAGGTGAGCGGGAATCCACGAATTAAGAATCTTGCAGCTTGCCATAAAAACTTTCTACACCGATATATAATGACATGTTATACATGTGATAAGCTCTGCGTCCAATGATCTTTTACGTGGCTTGCTGGACCGAGGACGACGGCGTTTATTGCTGCGGGCATACCCATCTTGGTGTCCGCGATGCGATGGATTGCCTCGTCCCGGATGGCGGGAGCTTTATCCGCGCCAATGAAGCCGGGATCTTCCGCTCTCTTACGAATCGGGAATTCATCGATTTTCTCGAAGCGTTGCCAGAGATGCCCTGGAGTTGGCGCAATAAAGCTCAAGGAGGCGTGACCGTCCCGCTAACGGTGAACGCCGATTAAAGGAGCCGCCATGAGCGCGGAGAGTGAAGATGCTCTCCGCGTTTTTTGTTTTACGTGCAAGTCGTGCCCCGGCACTTGTCTGTACGTGGATACGAAATCGAACGACAATCAGATGGGTAGCGGCGGATAAAAGCGAACCCACCCTTTCGCAAAAACCCGCGAAAGGATGGGCACCCACGGTGTGGCGAGAAGAGGTGGGGCACCCGGCAGCCAAGTGTTGTTAGTAAAGACAATTGGGAAAGGCGGGCCGCCCGCCCTTCCGCTGAGTGAAACTAAACATCCTTTCAGAACACGCTGGAGCAGAAGCCCTTGAACAGCCCGTTGCTCTTTGAGGTTTCGAAGAATCCCAGGACGTTGTCAAACTTGTTCACGGCCAAAATTTGCGTGCCCTGCCCCCCGGGAAAGTCGATCGTCGAGAAGTGCCCGGCATCCAAGGCAAAGCCATGTTCAAACTGGGCGGAATCGACATATGTACCGACCACGTCACCATTGTTGCTGATCTTTGCCGGCTGCGTGGCAAGCGCCCCTGGAAATTCTACGTTGGTGAAAGCCCCATTTTTCCACATGAAGCCATGAACCCCGTCTCTCTGTTGTCCCGTCAAATAGTGGCCCACAACCACTCCCTGATTGTTAATGCTGCTGGGAAATGTTCCGCCTGCAGCACCGGGAAAAGAGATGACCGTGAGCTTGCCCTGATGCAAGAGGAAACCGACATTAGAACCGTTTCGGGTAAATACCCCCACAATATCTCCCAGATCGTTCACGCCATTGGCCACGGGGGAGCCATTGGGAAAGCCAGGAAGGGTCACTTGGCGAAAAACGCCGTTCTGGACCGTGAAGGAGCCCGCTCCGTTAGCGCCGCGAAACGTGCCGACGATCACTCCGTTTTTGTTGATGTCATTCGCGAAAGTATCAGCTGAGCCGGGAAATCTGAAGTGCGTGAAATTGCCGCCGCTAAAAAGAAATGCGGTGGTGTGAAAGTTGGCTCCGGAGCCGCTGTTCAGAAGTCCGACGATGGCTCCATTGTCATTGAGGCCGCTTGGCGACGTGGTGGTACCCGCGGGCGAAGGAATGACCAGGTTCTGGAAACCGCATTTTCCGGTGGGGCTTCCGTCCTGTGCCGCAAGGGGGATGTTGAGGCTAAGAATGCTAAGGAGTGACAAGGCTAGAAATGCTTTCCTGCAAAGTGGCATAAGCGCACCTTTTCTCTTGGATTGTTGGGGAACGCTCAGTGAGATGAGTAGCTGCGGGAAAAAGAGGGCTGCTGACAGGACTTTATTGAGGCCGACGCTAAGTCGTGCCCTGACACTTGTCTCTTAAGTTGCGATTTTTAAAAGCATGCGGCATCGATCAACCCTCGGTAAGAATAGACGGGAATTCATGCTCCAGTCCCGCGCCAGCGGGACTGGATTGTGATAGCGAATGCGTTCCTGTTCGATCAACAAACCATGGGCCCGCTTCATATCGCAGCCACAACTCATGACATATTTAATTGTCAAAGATCCTTTTGCTGACGGACTAACAGTCTGCAGCTTCCACGGAAGCATCAAAACTTTCCCCGCGCTTCATTTCAAGCAGCTTTCGATTCTGGTGGGCTGTGTGCCCGGCCTCCATCATGGAACGCCTTCCCTTCCAGCCTGAGAATTTGCCTGCCCATACCCAGATCGTCGCGCCCGATCCCCGCACTGCCCGTCAAATATTTTTCTGCCTGCAACTTCGGTTCGGCACCACTAACTCGGGGTGTAACTAAAACAATTTGGGTTATTTCGCGCTCATTCGCGGCCCCGTTTTCGGCTATTAGCTCTTTCAGATCAGTGTTATCAGTATTTATCTGTGGTGAGGTTTGGGTTTTCTTCATCCTCCACAGCAGTTTTGACATCGTTTGCAATTGCACCAAGAGCCTTCCCGCTGTCTTGCAGTCAATCCTGCCCGCAACCAGCGCCTTGGCCACCACCGCCAGCGTCACCTGAATGCCTTTGAAATCCGTCAAGAGGTCCGCCATTTCGCATTCCGGCCT
>DATBVH010000139.1:0-11541 GCA_036515395.1 Candidatus Angelobacter sp. | reverse complement strand
TTTCTCTTCGGCATGATGGCCGACCGTTTCGGCCGGCGTCCCACTCTGATGATCGATATCATTGCTATTCCGTTTTCGAGCTTGGCTCCGCTTTCGCGCCGTCACTGCATACATTTTTGATCATGCGCGCCTTATTTGGCATAGCGATGGGCGGCGAGTGGGGCGTGGGCGCCGCTCTGGCATTTGAAACATTACCTAAAGAAGGCCGCGGCTTCTTCTCCGGACTTTTGCAGGAAGGCTATGTAGTCGGCTATCTGCTAGCGGCGCTGGTTTACGGAACACTGTTTTCCTATGTCGGCTGGCGAGGGATGTTCGTAATCGGCGCGCTGCCTGCCTTCCTTGTCATCTATATACGAACCAAAGTCGATGAATCACCCGCATTTCTGCAAGGCCAGACCCGGGCTCGAGAAAAGCGAGACCTTAAACGCGATGTGCTAATGTTTGGCGGCAGCTTTCTATTTCTCATTGTGCTGATGTTTGCTTTTAACTCCTTCAGCCACGGCACGCAGGACCTTTATCCCACATTCCTGCAGAAGAACCATGGCTTCAGCCCCAAGACCGTAGGATTCATTGCAATCATTTACAACATCGGCGCGCTGCTGGGCGGAGTGATTTTTGGCTCATGGTCAGAAAAGATTGGCCGTCGCAAGGCGATTGTGATCGCCTCCCTGTGTGCGATTCCTTGTATTCCGTTGTGGGCTTACGCAAATAGTGTTGCGCTGCTTGCGCTGGGCGGATTCCTGATGCAATTTATGGTGCAGGGCGCATGGGGAGTCGTTCCTGCACACTTGAATGAGCTTTCACCGCCCGCGGTGCGTGGAACATTTCCGGGACTCGCTTATCAATTGGGAAATTTGCTCTCGTCGCGCAACTCAGTCATTCAGGCCAAGCTTGCCGAAGAACGTTACGGCGGCAGTTTTGCTCCGGTGCTTACATGGACGGTGGTAATCATCGCCAGCCTGGTTGCGATCATCACGTGGTTCGGAGGGGAGCGGAAAGGCGCGGACCTGTCCAAGACAACTAGCGGGTCTCTGAGCGAAAAGAGTCCAGAACCGAGGGCAGCGTAACGTAGTTTGGAAGAAAAGAGTTTCGGCGCTCTGCTTTTCAGCTGAAGCGCCGAAATTTATCTGTGGCTATTTGGTGCCTGTCTTCGGCTCTGCCATTTTCCTGTGCTGCTCTGCTTTCACTGATTCAGGCACAAACTTGCCCAACTCGCCTTGAATCTTTGTCTTCATCGACGAAGAGAAGATATGGTCTTTGCCGTCCATTAGGGCTTCATATCCCTGTTGCGCAACTTCTCGCGGATCATTTGTGTATTTTCCTTCTGATCCCACCTCGGTGTTGTCCAGGCCTGCGCGATGGAAGAAGTTTGTGTTCGTCGGCCCGGGCTGCAATGCAGTCACCGTGACGCCAGTGTCTTTCAATTCGTTACGAAGCGATTGCGCAAAAGAAAGTCCAAAGGCCTTTGACGCGCCATAGACCGCTTCCAGCGGCGTGGGCATTGTCCCGGCGATGGAAGAAGTGATCAGAACTTTTCCTGAGCCACGGGCGACCATGTTTTTCAGCACGCGCTTGGCCAGGTGGACTGTAGACGTCACATTCAGCTGGATCAGATTCAATTCATCATCAAGGCTGGTCTCGCGGGCAAAGTCTCCGCCCACGCCTACACCGGCATTGATAGCAATTGCATCAACTGGCCGTCCCGTGGCCTGAATTGCCGCCCAGAGCTTCTCTACACCATCGTATGTTGCCAGGTCAGCCTCCACCTCTGTTACTTCAACTCCGGAATCACGAAGCCCCTCTGCGGCGCGCTCAATCTTGTTACTGCCGGACGTCACCAGCAGGTCAAAGCCATTTTCGGCAAAGACGCGCGCCAGCTCCAGTCCAATGCCACTGGATGCTCCAGTGACTACCGCAAATTTCCTGTTCTGCCTGTTTTCCTGATTGGCCACGATAATTGCTCCAAATTGAAAATTTGTGTGTTCTAAAGTTTGATGTGGTTCGATGCGAAGGGTTTGGCGCTAAAACTTTGTGACACCATCAAAATACTGAGAGAAAAGAGTAACGTGATTGCGCCTAAGCTCTCGCATTTTTCAGGCATGCGGTGGCGGCATTCGGACCTCGACGCGCCAGCACTTTGAATTCCGTTCCATCATTGGAGTGATAGTTCACCAGAAAACGTTCCAGTTCCTTTAAAAGTTCCTTATTGAGATCATTGATGGAGTTGATGTCGGAATGCGTGTGGCTGGATTCGGCCACAGCCAGCAGGCGATCATTGCGGTGTGATTTGCCCTTTTCCGTCTGCTGCCCTTCAATAACTCCGATCAGCCGCGTCTTTACCAGACATCCGGTAAACACTGGCTGGTCCATGAGCACCAAAATGTCGATGGGATCTCCATCTTCCCCTTTGGTTGAAGGAATGAAACCAAAGTCGTACGGGAAGGCCATCCCCTCTGGCAAGACCTTCTTTAACGCGAAAATTTGTTGATCGGGGTCCCAGGCATACTTGTTGCGGCTGCCTTTGGGCGTTTCAATGACTACCTGCACCTTCTTTTCTTTGTCAAAAGAAGCGAGCCGAGCTGGATTTACGCTTCCGTTGTTTTTCTTTTTGGTCAAATCTGTCTCCGGTTTCGTGAATAGTAAATGTGATGTTAATCAGCCAGCGCAGGTGGCACCCGGCTTATAGCCGCTCTGCAACTCTCACCAGCGCTGCCGATTGAGCAGCAAAACTGGAAGAATCGGATGACGCGGCAACCCAATAGTTTTTTCGGCATTCTCACAACTGATAAGCGCGTAAATCCCTGCATCCACTTCCGCGTACCAGAAGGCGCAGGGGTTTTTATATCCACATACTATTGATGCCGTGCGAAGCAGAGTTCTCTCAGCTTCCACTGAAGCAAGAACATTACCCTGCCACACACGATGAAGCGTACCGAGACGCGCCGGAGGAAGAATTTATGAAAGCTGTTGTTTTTGGCGGAGTTGGCAAAGTTTCTCTGCAGACCGTTCCCGAACCGAAGTTGCAGAAACTGTCTGATGCGATCATTCGCATTACATCCAGCGCAATCTGCGGAACTGATCTGCATTTCATTCGAGGAACCGCCGCAGGCATGAAAGAGGGCCGAATCTTAGGGCATGAAGCTGTTGGCATTGTGGAAGAAGTGGGCAAGTCAGTCCGCAACTTGCGTAAAGGCGATCGCGTAGTTGTGCCGTCCACAGTTGGCTGCGGCAGCTGCGTTTATTGCCGGGCGGGCTACCATTCGCAGTGCAACCTCGCCAATCCCGGTGGACCGGATGCTGGAACGGTCTACTTTGGCGGCCCGGAAGAAGCCGGAGGCCTGGATGGACTGCAGGCCGAGTATGCGCGTATCCCTTTCGCTGGAGCAGTGCTGGTAAAACTTCCGGAAGAAATTTCCGACGATCAGGCCATTCTGATGTCTGACATTCTTCCAACCTCTTACATGGCCGCCGTAATGGCGGAAATAAAGCCTTCCAACATCGTAGCGATTTTCGGCTGTGGCCCGGTTGGCCTATTCGCCATTACGTGTGCACAGCATCTGGGCGCCGGCCGCGTCTTCGCCATCGACAGTGTGGAATCGCGCCTGGAGATGGCGCGCGCGCATGGGGCTGAAGTCATTAGCTTTCAGAAGGAAGATCCCATTCAAGCGCTGAAGGAAGCGACAAACGGTTCTGGCCCCGACCGGGTCATTGATGCTGTTGGAATAGATGCGGCGACCGCCACCCAAGGACCGGCAGCCGACAAGAAAGCGCAAAAACAATTTGAGCAGGAACTCAAGAAGGTGGCGGAAGAGGGAACGCCGAAAGGGAAAGACTTCCAACCCGGAGGCGCTCCCAGCCAGGCTTTAAAGTGGGCGATTGAATCAGTGGCGAAAGCCGGCACCGTCTCAGTGATTGGCGTTTACACTTCGCCGCTGCAGGATTTTCCCATTGACACAATCATGGAAAAGAACCTGACTCTGAAAGCCGGAAACTGCAACCATCGCCGCTATATGCCGGAAATGATTGAACTGGTAAGAAGCGGTGTGATTCATCCTGAGCAGTTTCTTACACAAGTGGAACCCATCAGCTCTGCGATTGATGCCTATCACGCTTTTGACAGGCACGAACGCGGCTGGATCAAAGTAAAACTTGACCCGGCTGAGCAGCAGGAACGCGCTGCCTAGCGCAATACCGACGATTAGTTCGAAGTCTTCAAAAATTCAAAAAAGGAGCGAACATGAAACTATTCTCTGCCGACCTCGATTCCCTGAGAGATCTTTATCACAACCAGCTGCGAATGCTGCTTTCCACAGAGCAACAAATTATTGACGCGCTGCCCACCATGATGGAGAAAGCGACTGACGTTCAACTGAAGCAGGCTTTTCAATCTCACCTGCAGGAAACCCGTGTCCATGTAACCAGGCTGCAAGATATCCTTAGGGAAGAACATGGCGAAGCCGACGCAATTAAATGCAAAGCCCTGGCGGCCCTGGTAACTGAAGCCCAAGACCTGATTAAAGATGCAACAGATCCCACGGTCCGCGACGTTGCCTTGATCGCCGCCGCGCAACGCGTGGAACATTATGAAATTGCATCGTATGGAACGGTTCGACGGTGGGCTGAGATTCTTGGCGAAGCAGAGCAGGCAGCTCTCCTGGACAAGACCGTTCAGGAAGAAGGCCACGCTGACCAGCTGCTGACTTCCATTGCCGATCGAGTGAACGTGGAAGCCGATAAGGCGGCGTAGTTTTTCAGCCGATTTAATCATCCAGAGGGGCCATTCGTAGGTCCCTCTTCGGTTCATGTTTAGGCGTGGTGGAACACGTTAAACAAAGCAGGAATTCTAGTACCAAAATGGATGATTCACCGCCGCGTTGGCATGAGCGGAAAATCATTCGTGAGGAATTATTACGCGGGTTTGCGCGGACCGACCGCTTCATGACAATTCAATAATCTCTTACTTGTATGTGCCGTCAGATTCCGGGCACGAAATAAAATTGATGCTGTTCTGTCGGGGCTTGGGGATGTAATAACAGAATGGAGTAACAAGCGGCTGGCGATTGTAATCTGTATATTTTATTTGGCCGTATACCAATAGCACGGTGCGGTCGGTGTAGCTGAGAATGTTGGCGGAACATTTATGGGTAAATATTTGGTGTGGATATAAGAACGAGTCTAATGAATAGTAATCTGAATCCAAAGGGCCGCTCATTCCCGCAAAATTGTTTGAAAACTTACACGTCAATTCACTGCGTATTTCCAGCGCAGGCGTTTTTCCTTCCACCTTGAGACTTATAGAGCCTGCAGCATTGATACCCTTTTTATTCTTGGAGATCGAAAATTTATTTGGGGTGACAGATAAATATGGCCTTAGGTCGGAATGAAGAGCATCGATTTGGGCCTCAAAGGCTTTGAGTTGAGATTGCACCGATTCTTGCTGGATCTTTAGAGATTCTTTTGCGGCACTGGCTGCTTCAATTCTAGTCTGTCGTGCTTCCCAACCAGTCCAGTATGCTGCACTTACCGCTGCGAAAGTAATAATGACCATCATCCAGTCGCGCTTTGCCTTCTGGGCTTCCAGTTTTACTTCAAACAGTTGACGCTTTTGATCCTGATCGGCTTCGAACGCTAAGCGCTTCTGTTCTTGCCGCTCATTAAACTTTTGCTCTTTTGTGATGCCGGGAACTTCTTCAGGGTTAAAATCTTGTCCGTTGCTCATGACTCGGCATTCGACCACGTATTGATTAAAGATTCAAGGCCGTTTAAAAAAACGGAGCTTGCATCTCAACCAACAAAATCGTCGCCATAACCCTCAAGGAACATCGGTAACATGTTAGTGGTGTCGGGACGGTTTTTCTGGGGTTGGAGAGCCGAGTAACCCAAGAACTCCTTGTACCGACCAAAGCGTTAGGTAGACGGTTCCATGCTCGTCTGCTCGTAGCGACAAACGGCGACATTATAGAGGGGCTTTAGATACCCGATTGCTTTCTGCGCTACCTTATAGTTTAGAAACTCTCCCTCGCTGAATCTCAAGCAGAATTCTTACACCCCGGTAAAAAGTCTCTTTGCATAAGCAGTTTCCCAGACCCTCAGCGTAACCCGCAATTCTTTCGCGGCATTTTTTATCGCGACCTTGGCACCGGGTCGGTTCTTTTTAAGTCGTTTAAGCTCGCGAAAATCGCTTGTCGATTTCTGACTCCACACGTTTCCGCGACGTTCGGGCATTATCGATCCACCGAGGAGGTACATTAGCGCTGAACATAAGAAAGCCACGAACAGGTGACCCCGAACTGGAATTGAAAAGCTTTGCTTCTCTAGGCATTTTCCGACACTCCGTAAGGTGAGGCGTAGGTTGTCCCGAAACGACGGAGTATAGATCAGCTACGTTCGAGTTGAGCAAATTGTCTTCCCATCTGGAAGTGCGTCGTGAGCCACGAGGAGAGTTTAGGCGAGGCATTAATTTGGCTCTTCGCGTAACCGAAATCGCACGACTAGGCTGGCACAGACGAATAGAGCCATTCTTAGCGGACGTTAGCCCAGAGGATCCTCGCCAGTCTTTTCAATCAGTTAGGAAAATTTGGGGTGGGTAGTGGGGGTCGAATGTCCTGTTTCACGGAATTTCAAATACTTAAACAGGCACGGGTGGCACCAAAAGCGCTGTTTGGAACCCTTTGGACAACGAATGGACGGTAAGTTGGACGGTAACGAATCAACGTTCCGGTCGTAGGAATTTAGCGCACAGGTCAACACGCTGGTGGCCGGGAGACTGCTGCCTGAGAGCATGAAAGCAGCATCAAGAGCAACGATTCACTGACTGTACGAGCGGAAATAGAACAGGGGAACGAAATCCGTTCCCTCGCGATTTTGACGATTCAATGTAAGTGATTGATTCGAATTGGTTGCGGGGGGTGGATTTGAACTCCAGTGCCGCATTGATTCCGTTTAAGTTATTGATTCTGCGATACGCGAAATTGGCACAATCGGCGCAAATGGCGAATCTTTCTTACACTTTTCTTACACTTTGACTTTCAATCCGGCCAATGACACGCGATTCGCACTCCGCCGCTGTGCCTTTTATCACGACTGTCCTTGTTTCTTCCCAAGACGCTCCGAGCGTATCAGAATTCTTTTCTCCTTCGCAACGGCAAATCATGACTTTTCCAAAAGGTAACTTGCGGCACACCTGTCTGGGATGAAACCTTCCGTTGAAGACCTGTGTTACCGCCGTGAAAGTTCCCGCACTTCGCGGCTTTACAAGAACTTAGAGGGCGCAGGTGGTGCTGTAAGACCTCTAAAACTCCGCAGGAAAAGCTAATCGTTACATGATTGTTACATGCTGGCGAAGCGCTGAACTACAGTCAAGCGCGCCTGAGAAAGCGTCATAGAGAAGGTCAACTTTTGCCTGGGCCTGCGTAGACGTTCGGTCGCGCGGGTTGGGAACGACCTGTCTTCTTAGTTTGATTGATGCCAGTGGCGGAGTTGAAGTTTTGACAATTCGAGAGAGCAGGTTCTGGACCTGTTACGTAAGAGGTATTCAAATAAAGAAATGGCGAGCCTTCTGCATATTTCTGGAAGCACGGTGAAGTTCCACGTTTCAAACGTGCTGATGAAATTAAATGCCAGCAAGCGTCGCCATCTTGTCGATCGAGAAATTGTTTGATGGCGCAAACGAAGGGATTCATAGAGCCCCGATCCCTGCATGATCGTTGGACATGCTGGATATGCGCTGCGCACGAAAGAAGCCAAGTGCTCACGCCGTAGGCCATCCGATACTATCCCTTGGGCGCGACGATTGTGCGTCGCAATGCCATTGCCGAAAACAGCGCAATCTCGCGTGCAACGGCGGAGGCTGAGTCATTCCTGCCGAAGAGCATTCGTTGGATCCACGGAACTGGCCCGCAGAGCAGGAATGAAACCAGCAAGTTCCGCAGCAATGGCGAGCGAGAACGATGCTCCAATGAGCGTCCAAGGATCATGAGGGTTCAGTCCGAATAGCTGATTGCGAATGAGATTGGCCAAAGCGAGCGCTAGCACAGCTCCAGCCGAGAGGCCCGCCAGAACCATGACCGAGGCCTCACGCATCACCATTCCAATAATCTTCAGTCGCGTTGCACCCATAGCGATGCGGATACCCATCTCCCGGGTCCGGCACGTTACGGTATACGCCATAACGCCGTAGAGCCCAATGACAGCGAGCAGCAGGGCCAGACCGCCAAAAACCGCGGAGAGACTGGCGACCAGACGCTCGGTTCGCAGCGACCAGTCGATCTGCTCGTCCACGGATTGAAGCCCCACAATTGGGACATGCGGGTCGAACTGGCGCATCCGCTCCTGAATCTGGTTTTGGAGTTGACGCGGGTCGCTCTGCGTACGTAGATACACATTCATAAAACGGAACGACGCGCCCTGAAAATAAGGAAAGTAGGCCTGCGGCGGTGGGGTTTCACGCAGGTCCCTATATTTCATGTCAGCGATTACTCCAACCACCTGAATGTCCGGTTGGTGAGCAGGATCCTGATCATCAACCAGTCCGAAGCGCCGTCCAATGGGATCGCCGGGGGGGAGATAGCGTTTGGCAAAGCTCTGATTGATCATCCCGTACTTCTGGGGACCTCGGTCCTGCTCGGTAAATTCGCGGCCTTCGAGGATCGGAATGCCGAGAGTGGCAAAATAATTCGGCCCCACTTCACTGAGGACGGGCTGATCCTCCGCTCGCGCCCCCGAGAGGTCTCCGAGAACGGCATTTTGCCAGGCATAGCCTTTTAGAATCGGCATAGAGGATAGGCCCACCGAGGAGACACCGGGGATCGCCTGAAGTTCCACATTTAGCCGTTCGTAGAAGGCCTCCGTTTGCTGGTTCGAATATCCGTTCAGCGAAGGATTTAGATTGAATTCGAGAAGGTGATTAGTTGGGAAACCCGGTCCTTGGTTCTGGAGGTTACGTAACGTCCGAACAAAGAGACCGGCGCCGACCAGCAGGAGCAGCGACATGGCCACCTGAGCGGAAACAAACATACGCCGAAGGGAAACGCTGGCGGCAGATCCGGTA
The DNA here is from genome assembly GCA_036515395.1 of Candidatus Angelobacter sp. Taxonomy (GTDB): domain Bacteria; phylum Acidobacteriota; class Terriglobia; order Terriglobales; family Acidobacteriaceae; genus Angelobacter. The sequence goes on along the minus strand of DATBVH010000139.1, from coordinate 2,492 downwards.
CCGGACCTTTCTTTGAGCGACCCTGCAGCCTCCGTGCGTGAAGCCCGCAGTGCCGGCATCAGGCCGAAAGCGAGCAAGGTAACGAGCAGCATGCCAAAAGCAAAGCCGAGAACGCGCCAGTCTGGTATTGGCGAGACGACGAATTCGGCTGCTTCATTGGCCGGCAGGTACATTCGGATCAGAAGGCGGTCGGCGAGGAATGCCAGGGCCAACCCCACGACCGCACCGGCGCCAGCCAGCAGTAGCGTTTCCACCATGAGCTGTCGAATAATTCGGCCCCGCCCCGCTCCGATCACGAGTCGAACGGCGATCTCCCGTTCCCGGGCCGTGGCCCGCGCCAGCATCAGATTTGCAAGATTGGCGCAGGCAAGCAGAAGGACGGCTCCCGTGAGCGCGAACAGAATCCAGAGCGGCCGCCGCATATAGTTGCCCAGCCAACTGTCGGATCCGGGCAGAACCTCGATCCGATTGCGAAGGAATTGCCGGCGATCTTCATCGCTGAACTGGCGGAAGTCCGCTTGCTGAACCTCCATCTCTAGAATGCCATGCAGCAAAGGCTGCAGCGAGCTTTGCGCCTTTTGGGCGCTGATGCCAGGTTTCAGCCGGCCATAGGCGGCAACCCAGGCGAGCCGGCGGCGCCGATCCTTGAGGCCGTCCGAATGCGGAGTCATCTCCGTCTTCATCATGATCGGGACAAACATCTGCGCTGCATTTCCCAGCTCGACCCCATCGAATCCGGATTGCGCGACACCGATAATGGTCATATCGTGGCCATTCAGCACAATGGTTCGGCCTATGACCGTGCGGTCTGCGTTGAAGTAGTTCCGCCAAAAGCTATAGCTGAGCACCACAACAGGCCGCTCGTCAGGAATATTGTCGTCTTCGGGAGCGATGGTGCGGCCCAGAGCCGCTCCAACTCCAAGGATCGGGAAATACGAGCCAGAAACCAGTTCCGCCTTAGCCTGCGTTGCGCGATCGCCGTACCCGAGGGTGACTGTAGCCAAAAAACGGCAGAACATGTCGGAGAAGACTTTGTTCCCACCGCGAAGGTCCTCGAACATCGGCCATGAGACGCGGTCAGTCCCGTAGGTATTGCCGTAATTGTTTCCGAGCACCGTCACCTTCACCAGGCGCTCCGGCTGCTTCACGGGAAGCAAACGCAATACGATCTGATCGAGTAGGCTGAACATCGCTGTATTGGCGCCAATACCCAGCGCCAACGTGGCTATGGCAACGAGGGAAAAAGCTGGATTTTTCGCCAAGCTGCGGACGCCATAGCGGATGTCCTGACCGAGCTTCTCCAGCCATATTCCAGCATGAATATCCCGAACGTTTTGCCGGACCTGCTCGACCCCTCCCATTTCACGACGGGCATCACGCCGGGCCTCATCATGTGACATCCCGGATTGCACCTTCTCGTCGGCAACCAGCTCTGTGTAGACACTCAGTTCTTCATCCAGATCCGCATCGAGTTGGCTCCTGCGGAAGAGATTGTTCCAAAGAACGCGCAACCTACGGATCATAGCGCCTCCTAGCTGATTCCCAGCGCTGCCGCCATGGCGACAGCAATTCCCGTCCAGTGTTCTGTTTTGGTTTGAAGTTGCTTCCTTCCGGTTTCCGTTAACGAATAGAACTTTGCACGCCGATTCGTTTCCGCCTGCCCCCAACTGGAAGTGAGCCAGCCGGCCTGTTCCATGCGATGAAGAGCAGGAAACAGTGAGCCTGCTTTAACATCGAAAGTTGCATTGGTCATTTGCGCGATTCTGCGGGAGATGCCCATCCCGTGCAGTTCCTGAAGCGCGAGGGCCTTCAGGATCAGGACATCGAGCGTGCCTTGCAGCAAATCGGACTGTGCGCGTGTCATGACTCTCCTATTGACTGTCTATAAGACGATACCCGCTTCTCTTACAGATAGTCAATAGGAGCTTATCCATTCTGAGCTTGAAGCGAGCCGGATTCTTAAGATGAGCCTGGAGATGGCATGCTGAGGATTGATCATCAGCATGCATAAAGTCGAGCAGTTGAATCTTTGGCTGTTAAGACGAAGTATATGAAAGTGTATGAAGAATTCGCCTTTTTCGCCAATTCTGCCATTTTCGCTTATCACAGAATCAAAAGCTTGCGTAGGATCCGCTGGATAATTCTTAGTGCAAGCGAAACCAATCTTGCATATCACCGTCTTGCTGCGGCAGAGCTATGATAGTTTACTGCCGCCATATAAGACGCAAGCGTTTTCTCAACCATCTGATGCACCCCGAACCGGCTCATCACATCGCGCTGTGCCTCTTTGCCCAACCGCATGGCCTTTGCCGGATCGTTCAAGAGGCCCAATTGAGCTTCAGCAAGTTTGGTGGGGTCTAGCTCTCGAGCACTCTCGATGCGCGATGTCGTAGTCGGAACCAATATGCCAGTGCGGTCATGTACAATGATCTCACCTAATCCTCCAACATGCGTCGCCACCACGGGAAGCCCGATAGACATCGGTTCTATAG
>DATBVH010000138.1:0-3408 GCA_036515395.1 Candidatus Angelobacter sp. | reverse complement strand
TGGCGGGTCCATTTTTCCAGCGAAGGGAACGCCTGTACTCTGGCCATCCAGGCCGTGGCAGATTTGGCAATGATGCTGGAAGTGTTCGCCGCCTTCTTTGGCCGCATCAGGCGTGTATGCAATCGGGTTCTTTACGTCTTTGCCGCCGATTGTCACTTCATGCTTCACTTCATTCGTCACCGCATTCTCGGTCTTGCTCGGCGTTCCCGCTTTGCAGCCGCAGATCGCAATAATGGCCATAGCGGCTAGTACGTGGGAAAACTTCATTGTCTTCTCCTTTATGCTGCGCAACTATCTTAATGGCTAGGGTGTCCTGCTGTGAACCTCGAAGCATGGAAGTCGACACACCACAATTTATTGAGCGCCCAACCGCCTGCCGGTTACGATCCGTTTGAAATATTTGTTCCGCGATGTTACCGTCCCCAGTTGCCCAAATTCCGCCACAAGCTTGAATATTTTCCCGTCTGGCTGCTGGCCGGTGCCATTGGCGCGCTGCCGCGGTCCATGGCGCGGACTTTCTGCCAGGGCATTGGGATATTCACGTATGTAGTTCACCGGCGGCTACGCAAGGTTGGCCTGCGCAACCTTGACCTCGCATTTCCGGAAAAGACGCGAAAAGAGAAACTCCACATATTGCGCACGCTTTTCAAAGGGCTGGGCCGCCAACTAGCTGAATTTGCCTTGTTCCCTCGATACCGCAAGGAAAGCGTTTCAGAAGTCGCAATTTACGATGGATTTCAGAATTTTGCTGAAGCCCGCGCGCGCGGCAAAGGGGTTTTGTTTCTAACCGCACATTTCGGCGGATGGGAGATTGGCTCGTTCGTGCATTCGCTGCACGGCAATCCCATGAACATTGTGGTGCGACCGCTCGACAATCCTTATGTGGATGCATTCGTTGATCGCTATCGCACGTTGCACGGCAACCGTACATTCGGCAAGCAGGATTTCGCCCGCGGCCTTCTCACTTCGATGAAACGCGGCGAGGTAGTCGGCATCTTGATGGATACCAACATGACGCCGCCGCAAGGCGCTTTTGTCGACTTCTTTGGCGTTCCCGCATGTACAGCAACGGGAGTGGCACGCGTTGCCTTGCATACCGGAGCCGCCGTCTTGCCGGCCTTTACTATTTGGGACAAAGAGCTGGGTAAATATAAAATTCGTTTTGACCCGGCCTTGCAGCTCACGAAGACCGGCGATGATGAAGCCGACGCAATCGCCAATACGGCTCTTTTTACCAACGTGATTGAGAGTTATGCCCGGCGATATCCGGAGCAGTGGCTGTGGGTCCACCGGAGGTGGAAGACGCGCCCATCCGGCGAGCCACCAATTTATTAGCAGATCCCGACTAAAAAGCGCACAGCCAAAGCCGTGCGCCAGAGATGAGAGTAACCGCGGGTTCAGTCTCCAAAAGCTTGTGTTGCAGCTCCTTCAGGCTTGTCTTTTTCAAAGAAGTCGGAACAATCGCCAATAAAAGCCATGATTGCCACTACCATCGATCCTGCCAAACCAATAAAGAATACTGCTTCGATAATAATTACAAGAAAATGCAGCATGATTGCCTCCTACTGATTCAACGGTAATCGGCAACCGCATTAAGAACTTATAAAAAGTCCGGAAAGAAATCATGATAGGAGCGAAGTCGCGACGGCAGAATAATGACCGCCTCACCACGGTCATTGACCTAGAGCTTTACTAGAAGCGCAATATTAAAGCGGTTCTCTCGTTTGCGTAGGTCAGGAAAAAAGCCCGGAACCATCGAGCCCGGCGCGCCGAAATTGCCGCCCGGTGGCGTGACTCCTCCGCCTCCGGCAAAATAGGGAACATTGGCGGCACGATGGTTATATTCGAACCGGAAAGTCACAAACTGGCTGGGCATGTAATCAAATGTGCTGGATGCGTCCCATGCCTTGAATTGGTCACCAGGATTCAATGTGAAATAAGGCGTTCCGGAGAAGGCCGTCGCGCCATTAATGGGAGGAAGAAGAACAAGATACCGGCCCGGATTGGTCATAGCGCCGCCTCCCAGCGTGACAGCGTACAGGTCTTTGTGGACCAAACGCGGTTGTAAAGCATTGCGCCCAGAAAGGCCTGCTTGGGCCCCTGCTTCGAATCGCCGAAGCAACTTACGCCGCTGCCACTTTCGCATCCGGCATCCACGGTGAGTGAGAATGCTGCCTTGTCCGCGAATTTTGCCGGCGCCTCATAGTACTTAACCTGGAGGCTGTTATCGCTGTGATATCGTGTGCGGTGTGGGGCGCCCAGCGTGTCTTGACCCAGCAGGTAAGAGTTGGAAAGAATTGAGACAGCGCCATTCGGTCGCCATAAAACCTGAAGCCCTCCTCCCGGACGTCCGTTAAACACGCCATAAGACTGCCAGCCATTCACCAGCCATGGCTCGATCTTCAGTTTTGCCGTGGGAAAGATCTGGACTCGCAATCCGTTGAAGAACCATGGCGTGTTCGATGACACATAGGACGGCTGATACGCCCAATTATCGAAGTTGTAGTAACTGAACAATCCGACGTAGGACATGAAGATGCCAGCATCAACATTGATTCCATGCAGCACATCGAAATGGTAGCCACCGTAAGCTTCTGAAAGATAGCGGTAAGCATCAGCCAGGTCCCACTGGCCTCGTCCTGTACTGGCGTCATTGCGCGGCGTCATGGTGGAATACATGCCAAACTGTGTCATTAGGCGGCCACGCACGTTGCCGTAATGAAAATCTCCGCCCACGCCCAGTTGCTGCACCTGAAACTCACCTGTGCGGCCGCTTTCACTGGTTCCGCTTAGGGTATGGTCCTGGGGATGATTGAGGTCGTAGATGTAGCTGACATCGGCGCGGAATTCCCCGGTAAAGACCTTGGAATCCAGGGGGGATTCTTTCGTCCGGCTGTTGCCATTTAGCCATGTGAAGTCGGCAAAGGCGAACGGAGCCTCAGCTTCCATGGGCTGAGCAACATTTACCACGTCGGTCTTCTCTGGCGCTTGATCATTTGCGTGACTTGGCGAGGTTACAGTGATTGCCGTAGCTGGCGGAGTAGCTGTGGAAGCTATTCCGGCATGTGCTTCGAGCTCAGCAATCCGTCGCTCTAGGCGATCAATCTTTTCCAGCAATAAGCGGTCCCTATCGGACACAATGCTGCTAGTGCCATTGTCTGATGATGACTGGCTTTGAGAATAAGCAGGAAGGAAACCCACAACCAAAGCAAGGGTGATTGACAGAAGCCGCACTGCTCTAGCAGACATATCTTCTCCGAAGTTTAGAATTTTTTATCGTGGACTGTGGGAACACCAACTCCGTTCGTGGCATTGTTCGTGAGACCCACAATGTCATGCGAGAGCTCTTGCAGGAGCCCGTCACGCGCGCCTGTTTTGAGTTGTAGCTGCAACTCGCGCAAAGCGAGC
>DATBVH010000137.1:0-3627 GCA_036515395.1 Candidatus Angelobacter sp. | reverse complement strand
TTCTCTGATTTTCTCCGGGCCCATGAGCTCGCATTTCAGGCCCACGGTGTCGCACATCTTTTTTGTGCGATCGCCCAGCATGGTTGGCGTGAGCTTGTTGCTGGGTTCATTCACCAGTTCGCGGGTAAAATTTTGCGATTCGCCAATGACGCGGCCCTGCGTCAAGGCATTTTGCAGTTTGCCCTGATCTGCTCCTGCAGGTGCGACGACGGTGATTTCCTTCACGCTGAGATCTTTGCGGTCACTGCGGTATGTGTCGGGATCAAAGTCGGCGACCAGAGCGCCTTCAACAATCGTGCGCACGGCATCTTCCGCGCCGGTTGTGAGATCAGGCACTAAAATGGCGCAGCTCTTGATCATCCTGGGCTTTAAGGCACGGATGGCGCTGCCGGCGGCTTTACGCACTTCAGCGTGCGTGAATGATTTGGCTTTGCCCGCGCCCACTACCAGCAGCCTTTTGGCCTTCAGTCCCTGCGGACGGTGGAGCAGCACGGTTTCAAAAGCTTTGCCGGTAACTTCTCCACTCGCCACCAGATCAGCCACGGCTTTATCCAAAACGCCATCTTTTAAGGCCAGCCGGGGCTCAGGCTTGGGAGCGTCTTTGCCGGAGGGCTGATTGCTTTTAGCCAGGTCTTTATTAGCACCGTCTTTATTAGAGCTGTCTTTGGTGGCGTGGTCCAAAGCAAACACCACCAGGCATTCGGTTTCAACATCAGCGGGATTGGCTGCGATCAGGCGTGTATCCATAAGTGCGGGTTCAACTCCTATTTATTAAGGTGAGACTATTGTTTTCGCGAGCGGGCAATGGCTTCGCGGGCTTCCTTGTCTGCGGTGCGGCGGCGTTCGGTTTCACGTTTGTCCCAGCTTTGTTTGCCTTTGGCCAGGGCAATCTCACATTTGATCTTACCGTTTTTGAAGTACATGCGCGTTGGCACCAGCGTGTAGCCTTTTTGCTGTGTTTTGGCCTGGAGTTTACGCAACTCGTCGGCGCGGACAAGAAGCTTGCGGGTGCGGAGCGGCGTGTGTCCGGCATAACCGGCATTTTCATAAGCCCCGATATGGGCATTCAGCAGCCATAATTCGCCATCTTTAAGCAGGGCATAGCCGTCTTTCAGGTTAGCGCGGCCCGCGCGGACGGACTTGACCTCAGACCCGGTCAGCACGATTCCCGCTTCCATCTTGTCTTCAAGGAAATAATTGTGGCTGGCGGCCCGGTTAAACGTGGCATCGCGCTCGCCGGAAGCGATGGGATCACGCTTGACGTTTTTGGGCTTGTTAGGCTCGGTCTGATGTGTGGTCTGGCGGGCCATGGCATGCTTTAGGGGCTTACGGCAAACTTTTTATGCTACCACAGCGCAAAATTGGTTACTAAAGTCGTTCTAGGTAGGGCACCAAAACCGGTGTATAATCTGGCTTCCGAAAAGCCTAATTCCGGGTAAGACGACGGGAAGCGCCCGCACTATTTCCCTGACAAATGAAGGACTTAGGAAAAGTCTGGATCAGTAGGAGCGTATGAGGAAGGTTACAGCAACCCTCACAATTTTGTTTCTTTTTGCGGCATTTTTGTCCGCCGCGGAATCGGCCAAGAGTCTCTTCCAAAAAGGGGCTAAGGCAGAGGCGCGGCAGGATTACGAAGCCGCGTTTGAGTTTTACAAAGCCGCTTATCAACAAAAGCCAGACGAGCTGAGATACCGCGTACCCTTTGAGCGCACCCGAATGCTTTCTGCCGCAAGCAAGATCAAGCGCGGGCAAAAGCTCAGGGACCAGGGCAATCTGCAGGAAGCGCTTACCGTTTTCCAGCAGGCGCTGGAGGTCGATTCCAGCAACGATCTGGCGGCACAGGAGATCCGGCGCACACAGCAGATGATCCAAAAGGGAAGTTCCGGCGGAGGACAGGCCACGTCTACAGTGCCAAACCGGCAGGAGGAAGACGATCCTTTGCGAAAGCGTTTGGAAGGCGCGAGTTCTCCGGTGGCCCTGGCGCAGTTTCCCGATTCGCCGATCACAGCCCTGGAAATGACGGAAGATTCCAAAGTTGCGTATGAGACGATCGGCAAGCTGGCTGGCATCAACGTGCTTTTTGATCCGGATTACACTTCCCGCCGCCTGAGCATCAAGCTGAAAGGCGTGAGCCTGCAGGAAGGGTTGGACATTGTCGCTCTGGAGTCGCGCACTTTTTGGCGTCCGGTAACGCCGAACACAATTTTTGTTGCCCAGGATACGCAGGCCAAGCGCCGCGAACTGGAGCAAAACGTAGTAAAGACTTTTTATCTCGGCAACGTTTCCGGCCCTACCGATCTTCAGGACATTGTGAACGCCATCCGCACCGTGCTTGAGGTGCAACGCATTCAGCAGATTCCATCGCAAAGCGCCATTGTGATCAAAGGTACTCCGGACCAGTTGGCGCTGGCCGCCAAAATGATTGACGATATTGATAAGTCCAAGCCTGAAGTGATTGTGGATATATGGGTGGCACAGGTACGGCGCGACAAGCTGCGCAATTTGGGCATTACGCCGCCGCAAACTCTGACTGTGGCGCTGCAAGGGACTAACACCACAAGTACCGGCACTGGCACCGGCACCACCACAACCAGCACGGGCGGCGGCTTGAATTTTAACGACTTGCAACACCTGAACTCGACGAACTATTCAGTGGCAATTGATCCCTTGAAAGCCGTTGCGATTCTTTCTGATACCGATAGCAAAATCCTGCAGAACCCGAAGCTACGCGCCACGGACAATGAAAAGGCAACGCTCACCATTGCCGACAAGATTCCGATTGCGACCGGTTCGTTCGGTACGCCGCTGGGAATCGGCACCGGCGTGGGTTCGGTGGGCGTGAATACGCAGTTCACGTACACAGACGTAGGCGTGAAAATGGAAATTACGCCGCGCGTCCATCCGGACGGGCAGGTCACGCTGAAGGCGTCACTGGAAATCTCAAACCTGAATGGATCGCAGACCATCGGCGGGATTACGCAGCCGATTATCAGCACCCGCAAAATCGAGCACACGATCCGTTTGATGGATGGAGAGACCAATCTGCTGGGCGGAATATTGGAGACCTCGGACAGCATTACGACAAGTGGGACGCCGATCCTGGGAGAAATTCCCCTGCTGAAATACCTGTTCACATCAACTTCAAAGGAACATATTACGAATGAGTTGGTCTTTATCCTGGTACCGCACATTGTGCGCAGCCAGGAGCTGAATGACCTGAACCGTCGCGCGTTTGACGTGGGTACGGGCAGCGGAATTGATTTGCGCATGGCGGGCCGTCAGGTGCCGGCCAGCAACGCTACTCCGCCGGCAGCTACGCAGGCGCAACAGCAGCAACCCGCAGCCGTAGCGCCTGCAACTCCGCCGCGCCAGCAGCCGGCAACTACTATTCCGCAGCAGCAGGCTCCAGGACAGCAGCCGCCGCAGAATGCAGCGCCGCAGGGCACAGCTGCCCCGCAGCAAACGCTGAAGCCAGGCCAGGTGGGATTGCGTCTTGAACCGGGCAGTCAGCAGCAGCAAGTCGGAAGCACTTTCCCCGTGACCATTGTATTGTCGCAGGGCGAGGACATTGCATCCGTTCCAATCCAGATCAGTTACGATCCCAAGCTGTTCCAGTTCGCAAAAGTC
>DATBVH010000136.1:0-3563 GCA_036515395.1 Candidatus Angelobacter sp. | reverse complement strand
TCAGCCGCCACAAACACAAAAAACACCACGGCAATAACGCCATTCATGGTAAAAAAAGCCGCGTTCAATTTGCTGAGATCGTCTGATGCGACCAGTGAGTGCTCATAGGCAAGAAGCACAGTTACCACCAACACTCCTATGATTGCCAGCTTCCCAAGGCCAAACGCCATGACTAACGCCACCAGCAACCCGAGCATGAGCACGTGCAAAGTCCGCGCGATGATGAGAGCTTTGGGAACGCCCATTGCCTGTGGAATTGAGTTCAGTGAATTGGCGCGATCGAATTCAATATCCTGGCAGGCGTATAACACATCAAAGCCGCCTACCCAAAACGTTACAGCTGCTGTAAGCAATAGGATGCGCGGATCAAGCGAGCCTCGTACCGCGATCCAGGCGGCCGCCGGAGCTATACCCAGCGCAAATCCTAACACCAGGTGCGACCAGCGCGTAAATCGCTTGGTATAGGAATAAAACAGCACTACCGCCAGCGCCACCGGAGAGAGCAGCAGCGTTACGCGATTGAGTTGAGCCGCCCCAAAAATAAAAAGCAGACAGGCCACAATTACAAAGACCGTTGCAAACTTTTGTGAAAGCGTGCCGGCAGGAATGGCTCGCATTGCCGTCCGAGGATTGGCCGCATCAATTCTTGCGTCTGCAATGCGGTTAAAGGCCATGGCTGCGGAGCGCGCGGAGATCATGCATAGGATGATCCAACCTAGCTTGGCTGCGGTTGGCATTCCGCCGGCCGCGAGCATGGCAGCGCAGAGAGCAAATGGCAGAGCAAAAATAGAGTGCTCCCACTTGATCATCTCCAGCGTGGTCTTAATGTTGGTAAGGACGGGCACAGAGTATTTTAGCGGAAGCGTATGCATTTGGCGCAGAAGCTTTGGGCTCTTGGCTTTTCGCTTTTGACGCCAGCCGGCATCTAGCTTGTGGCTCTCGGGGGATCGCAAAACCAACACGTTATCTTGTTAGACCAAGGCAAACCGTCTAAAGCCTCGACACAAAAGCTAAAAGCTAAGAGCCAAGAGCTAATAGCTTCTTTTCAAAACCCCTGCTCGCCAATCAACGGCACAAATCGGCAGCCTTCCAGCGTGCGCACGCTGGTGCTCTCATCTGCATTTCGTTGGACAAGTTGCAGAACTTGCTGCTCGGCATCCCCTATCGGAATCAGCAAGCGGCCCCCGACGGCAAGTTGGTCCACAAGGGCCTGTGGGACACGCGGTGCAGCGGCTGACACAATAATAGCGTCGAAAGGCGCGGCTTCCGGCAATCCGAGCGAACCATCACCAGTAACGATTTTTGCATTGCGATAGCCCAGCCGTTCCAGAGTTTTCTGCGCTGTTTCCGCCAAAGACGCATATCGCTCCACGGCAAAGACCTGGCTCGCCAACTCCGCAAGCAGCGCCGTCTGATATCCCGACCCGGCGCCGATTTCCAGGACCCGATCTTCAGGCTTGATCTCTGCCGCCTGAATCATGGCTGCAATCATGTAAGGTTGCGATGTCGTCTGCTTTTCTGCAATTGGAATGGGATGGTCGGCATAGGCTTCATTCCAGTTTTGCTGGCTGACAAATTCATGCCGTGGCACTGTGCTCATCGCGGCGAGCAAGCGTTCATCGCGAATGCCACGCTGCCGCAGCTGGCTTTCCACCATGGAAAAGCGCTCCGCTGCGAACGGCTGTGTGCCATTGCCGCTCATGCTTCACTTTTTCCGCCTGCGTATGTGGATATCAAAGCCCAGCACCCCGTTCTGGTCACGCACGGCCACGATCGATACGTTCTTATCAATATTGTATTCCACCTGAATCACCGTCTCCGCAGACTGCGTGAGGCTGGTGACGTAAGTAAATGTAATATCGTTGCTGATCTGCTGTTCAATGGTGACGCGCGCGCTGGGATTGTTTTCTGAGCCGATAAATTGGGGATCGATTTTTACCCGGCTGGCGCCGAAGAGCCTCTGAACGCGGTCACTGAATGTAGCATTGAGCGCCTCTCCCAGAATCGCGTTGGAAGCTGACGCAGTATCACTTGTGCTCACGCCCGGCTGGCTCGCATTGTAAACGCCCTGGCCGCGGGTGCGTCCAAAAGCCAGCAGGGCGATGATGTCAGAATTGGCCAGCGGCGGATCAGAGCGGTAGGTCATGCTGATTCCTTTGCCGCCAATTGCCTGTCCATGCAATCCGATGGTCACGTCATAGCCCTGCACGCGGGCAGACATATCAAGGTTGACCACAGGCTCGATACTGAGCGGATTGCTGAAGGTAATGTCTCCGCGTTCCAGCCGATACTTTGTGCCATTGAAGAACACATCGCCTTCGGCAATGTTCACCCTTCCCACAATGGCTGGCCGCGCAGCAGTGCCGCGTACGCGCAAATCAAGATCGCCGGAAAGCTTGGCCAGCGACGTTTCCACCTGCAGCTCCGGCGTGGAAGTAATGTGCATGTCCAGGCGCATGTTATCCAGAAATGGATTCAGAGTGGAGATGATTGGCGTTTTTTTACTCTGCGCCAGGTAGTTGGCAAAATCAAAATGCGGATTCATGCCAAATCGCGTAATCAGAATATCGCCGGAGAGCAACGAGCTTTTTGCCGAACCGGTGTAGCGCAGCGTCGCGTCAGCGGATGAACTCACGCCCGGCGGATAACGCAGCCGGACATCGCTGCCTTTTGCGGTCAGGTCAAAATAGATCCCATTGCGGTAAGCAATAAACCCGCCAACATCCAGCTCGCCGCCGCCCGTATGAGCCGTGAGCTTTTCAATCTGCATGCGGTCTTGGGCAAATGCCAGCGATCCAGTGATGTGGCTGAGACCGTTCGGGAGATCCAGCAGCGAAGCAGATGCATCTTTCAGTTCAAGCCTACCGCTCAATTGCGGACGCGCGGAGGCTCCAGTTATGTTTACCGTAAATGTCGCCGGGCCATTCGCCAGCAGGTTTGGATTGAATCCCTGCAACAGCTTCAGGTTGAACCGTCCGCGCGAACGCAGATCGAGAATGTGGTCGCCCGTAAGTTGCACGGTGCCCTTTGCATAAAGGTCAGTTTCTGTCCCGGTCAGATGAAACTCATCCGCCTTCAGCGATTCATTTTCCAGGCCTAAATGGATCGGGCCATCATTTTGTAGCTTCACGTTCTCAATATCGGCGGAAAGCTGGGTAACGTTGCCGGTAACCACAAGTTTGCGTGGTTGCTTCATGGGGCCATGAATATCAATCTCTCCGGCAATGGATGAGTGGCCCGTAATCTGCCCTTGAAAATAAGCGCGAATCAATGGATCAAAGTCGAGATGGGAGAACTTCAGGGTGACATGGCCCGGCCACTGGTCGCGCAGGCGTACCAAACCATCTACGTTCAGCTCCGCGTTTTCAAAATTCGAGCGCCCGCGCAGCTGTACATTTTCGCCATGCGTCTCCGCGAGAATTGTCATGCTGCCCACTGTCTCTCGGTTCAGCACAATATTGCGGAGATCGATTTCACCATTGATGACTGGCGCATCCTCGGTGCCGGAACCTGTCAGATGGAAGCCGGCTTGACCCTGCACGGAGAGGCGTGGCAGATCAAAC
>DATBVH010000135.1:0-3984 GCA_036515395.1 Candidatus Angelobacter sp. | reverse complement strand
CATCGCCGTGCTGGAAAAGGTGCGCCCAGAGCTGACCCAGACCAGCATTGCTCTCATCCTTGTCCTTCCAGTGATTCTTATCGCGGTAACGCAAGGCCGAGGCCCCGCGCTGTATGCCTCCATCCTTGTTGGACTGTCGTTTAACTTTTTCTTCATCGGCCCGTATTATTCATTCCGGATTACTCGTCCCGAAGATGTAGTCGCTTTCGTTGTTTTTGTCACCACGGCAGTCTTGGTTGGCCAACTTTCGTCGCGACTGGAAAAGCGCGTGCTCCTCACAGAAAAACAAAGCAAAGAACTCGTACACGTCCGCGGCGAATTTGAGCGCGCCGCTGCGCAGGCTGCTGAAGCCGATGCTCTGCGCAAGAGCGAACAGCTTAAAACCGCGTTGCTCGATGCTGTCACGCACGACTTGCGCACACCACTGACCTCAATCAAAGCCGCCATTTCCACGATCCGGGCGGAGTCCGTTTCTCCGGAAGTGCAGCGCGAACTTTTTGAAGTGATTGAAGAGGAATCTGACCGTCTGAATCATTTCATTCAAGGCATGATGGATCTGGCCAAACTCCAGGCGGGCGAGGTCACGCTGGCCAGCAGAAACGTTGCGCCGGAAGAAATGGTGGAGGACGCGCTTCTCCGCGCCGGGCCGTTGCTTGAAGGGCATCCAGTGGAAGTCGCCATTGCCAGCGGCTTGCCTTCTCCCAAGGTCGATCCTCGCTTGATTTCACAGGTTATTTTTACTCTGCTGGAAAACGCGGCCAAATATTCTGGCCCTTCCACCAAGATCACCGTCTCTGTGCGGCAGAAAGATAACAACATCTGCTTCGCTGTTGATGACGAAGGCCCAGGCATTCCGTCAGAACTGCGCGGGAAGGTATTTGATAAATTCTTCCGTGCTGGATTGCAGCCTGGATTGGGCATGGGATTGGCCATCGCGAGAGGAATTGTGCAGGCACACGGCGGCAAAATTTGGATTGAAGATGGTCCGGAGCGAAGAGGAACAAGCGTTCAGTTTATGGTGCCGCTGAGCGATACGCCGGCAACCCAGACATTGAAGAATGAAGTCCCGCAAAATGACGTTTCGCAGGGAGACGCTCCCCGCAGTGTCGATGCCGCAATTCCGTCCCGCGTGATAACGTCCGATGAGCACTCATGACAGACGATCCCAAGAAAATACTGGTCGTGGATGACGAAGCTCAAATTACCCGTGTACTGTTGCGCGGCTTGGAATCAGCCGGATACCAAGTGCGTGTCGCGAATGACGGCCGCGCCGGGCTTGAGACTTTCCGCACATGGCTGCCAGACCTGGTGATTACCGATCTATCCATGCCGGGATACACGGGCCTGGAATTGTGCGAACGCATCCGGCAGCTCTCAGAAGTTCCGTTGCTCGTTCTTTCCGTCAAAGAAGATGAGGCAACCAAGGTAAAGGCGTTTGATATTGGCGCCGATGATTATGTTTCCAAACCGTTCGGCATGGCGGAACTTACCGCGCGTGTTCGAGCTTTGCTGCGCCGCTCGGCTGCCCCGCCGCAATCTGATGCTGCCTATGAAGCTGGCGATTTCAAAATTGACCCGCAGCAGCGCCTTGTTGAGGTCAATGGCAAGGCCATCCACCTCACGCCCAAAGAGTACGACATGATTCAATACTTTCTGGCGAATCGCGGCAAGGTTCTTACCCATCGCGCCATTCTCACTGCAATCTGGGGCAGCAACAGCACGGAGCAGCCGGAATATCTGCGCGTCTTCATTGCCAATATCCGAAAAAAGCTCGAACAAGACCCACGCTCGCCGAAGTACATCAAAACCGAGCCGTGGATCGGCTACCGGTTTGATCCCGAATAACTGCCTTTTTCTTCCTTTTTGCTGAAATCTTAATGCCTTCTTAATGCCCCGCGGACGTATGTTCATCGATGGAGCAGGCATTATGAATGCAACGTTAGAAAAACTCCGTCGCCCGGCCATTCCGGTTTTTGTGGCGACCACGGTCATGCTCTCCTTCATTTCTTTCTGGCGGGCTGCCGCTATTGTGCTGGCCGACTTGGCCTCATCGGCTTATTACGTCGGCGGCGACACGGAAAATGTAATCGGCAAGAGCGCACCCTGGTTCGTGCTGGCCGTCATGCTTTTCAGCTATGCCGTGCGCGCTGTCTACATCGAATCCAGCAGCATGTTCGTCCGCGGAGGCGTGTACCGCGTAGTGAAAGAAGCCATGGGCGGCACGCTGGCCAAGCTTTCTGTCTCAGCTTTGCTCTTCGATTACGTTCTCACTGGCCCCATCAGCGCCGTTTCCGCCGGACAATACATGGCCGGCTTCGTGCAAGACCTGAGCACCCGGGTGGGTCATCCTATTCACGTCCCAATGAATGCTTTTGCCGCGACATTTGGCGTGGCCGTAACACTGTATTTCTGGTGGAAGAACATTCAGGGAATTCATGAGTCGAGCCAGAAAGCGCTGCGGATAATGCAAATCACTACCGTGATGGTGGTGGTTCTGATCGGATGGTGCTTGTTCACGCTCTCCAAAACCGGCTTTCATCTGCCGCCCGCTCCGGTCATGTCAAACATGAAGTTGAATGGCGATTTTTTTGGCTGGCTCTCCGGTTCCTGGTTTTCACATCTCACGTTTGTCGTTCTGCTGGTAGGCTTTGGGCACTCTGTGCTGGCGATGAGCGGCGAAGAATCTCTGGCCCAGGTCAACCGAGAAATCCAGGCGCCCAAGCTCAAGAATTTGGAGCGCGCCGGAGTAGTGATTTTTCTTTACAGCCTTCTGTTCACATCGCTTGTCTCGTTCTTTGCGGTGATGATCATTCCTGACGGCGTGCGGCCAACATATTTCGGCAACCTGATTAGCGGCCTGGCGATGTATATGACCGGCCCTTACAACCTCAAATTGCTGTTTCAGGGCTTTGTGGTGATTGTTGGAGTGCTGATCCTTTCCGGTGCAGTGAACACGGCAATTGTGGGCGCCAATGGCGTGTTAAATCGCGTGAGTGAAGATGGTGTGCTCACTCCATGGTTTCGCCGGCCACACAAGAAACATGGAACCACTTTTAGGTTGATCAATCTGATCGTCGGCCTTCAGGTATTAACCATCGTCTTGAGCGGAGGAAACGTCTATCTGCTGGCGGCGCTTTATGCCTTTGGCGTTATCTGGAGCTTCGCCTTCAAAGCGCTGGCCGTGCTGGTGTTGCGCTTCACTCATAAGGAACCGCGCGAGTGGAAAGTTCCCGGCAATTTTAAGATTGCGGACAAAGAAATTCCCATCGGGTTGGGTCTGATTGCGCTTGTGTTGTTCCTTGTCGCCGTGACTAATCTTTTTACCAAACCATCAGCCACCATAGCGGGCGTAACCTTCAGCGCGATGTTTTTTGCTTTGTTTACGGTCAGTGAACGCCTGTCTGCGCGCGGCCGTAAAGGCGCTGACCATGTTGAACAGTTTCGTGTTTACAGCAATCCCGAGCTCACAAACAAGGGATTGAGCGTGAGACCGGGCAACGTTTTGGTGGCTGTGCGCGACCCGGAAAACCTGGCATATCTCCGCGAGGTACTCCACCGGACTGATACCTCCCGGCAAGATGTGGTGGTGATGACAGCGCGGCTCTATCATCGCGAGCACTCTTTCAGCGGAAGCGCCATTTATGAAGCCAAGGATATTTTTGACCATTACGAGCAGGAATTGTTCAGTGCCGTCGTCACCGCCGCCGAAAAGCAAGGCAAGCCCGTATCGCTTCTGGTAGTGCCCGGCACGAATGTGTTCGACACCATCCTGATGACAGCCCAGCAACTTCACTCTGACAAAGTTGTGACTGGTTACTCTGAGAAGCTTTCTCCCGATCAGCAAGCCAAGCTGACAGGGGATGCCTGGGAGCATCTGCCGGAGCCCAGACCCAGATTGTCATTGGAGCTTGTCGATCGCACCGGCGCAACCGTTCAATATAGTCTGGGTCCGCACACGCCAAATCTCCGTCCTGAAGACGTGCA